>JAITED010000079.1 GCA_031282235.1 Propionibacteriaceae bacterium
CCTCCCAGCAAAATGGGGAGTGGGCGTTGTCAATGATGGCTGTTGGAGGGGGCCTCAGTGAGATTCAGCCCGGCATCACATTAAATACGGTTTTACTCCGGTTGGAGGGGGGCGAACTGGTCGGGGGGGTCAAAGAACCAGTACATGCGTTCACCGGGGACTTTTACGATGAGAGCGCGGGGGGTCGCACCGTCGGCGCTCACCACCACTAGGCAGTGCCGTACTTCCAAGCCGATACCGCGTTCAATTGACGGTTCGTAGTCGGGGCAATCGCGGTCGGAGTACGCAGACGACACCCGCCACAGCGTACCCTCCAACCCCGGCATGGCTTCGAGCGCCGGGATGGACTCCGGGTCGCCGCTCACCACCCGGTAGCTCCACGATATGAAAAATGGGGTAGCAACGGCTAAGTCAACAGCGGAAACATCGGGGGTTGCCGTCACCATACGTTCCCGCAACAACCCCGCCGTACCTTGCCACACATTATTGAGCCGCACCCCAGCCACCGTGTCATCATCAAGGGAGACGATGCCCCAAGAGCCGAACGGCAGGTGCGTATTGCCGGGGGTGACGGTGGTATCTTCGGGGAAATCAGCTGGCAACGGGCTATCGCTAGGGGTGGTGCTACTGGTCGGCGGCGGCGTATCGTCAGTGCCCCCCGTACATCCCGTAAACAGCGTGCTCAAAACGACCGACAAAACGACAAACACACCGGCGAATCTTCGCCTCCCACTAGGCGATGCCTTTCTAGCCACCCGCCTAGCCTACCGCAGCGCGCTTAAATAGCGGACAACGCCTTGAGAGCGCCAGCCGGGGAGATACATACGTTGCGTGGACACCAGCATGACATCTGAGGGGGAGTGCGGCACAATATACGGATGGATTATCCGCAGATTTTGTCCATCCAGTCCGCCGTATCGTATGGTTTCGCCGGTAACTCGGCTGCCGTTTTTCCGCTGCGCCGCGCCGGTATAGACGTTTGGCCGGTGTATACGGTCAACTTCTCGAACCACACCGGGTACGGGGCGTGGCGGGGTATCCATATCGCCGCTTCCGACGTGAGCGATATCGTGACCGGCATCGACGAGCGCGGCGCGCTGACACACGTTGACGCGGTGCTATCGGGCTATCAGGGCAGTGCTGACATGGGGGAGGCTATCGTCGCCGCAGTGGAGTTGGTGAAACAGCGCAACCCGGCGGCGCGTTACTGCGCTGACCCGGTGTTTGGCGATGTGGGGCGGGGGGTGTACGCCGCAGCGGGCATCCCAGAGATGATGCGCGATTTGGTCACTCCGCGCGCCGACATCATGACCCCCAACCTCTTTGAGTTGCAGTACCTCACGGGGCGTCCCACCAACACCCTAGCGGACATCGTGGCGGCAGCCGCAGCGCTACGCGAGTTGGGGCCCGAAACTGTGCTAGTCACCAGCGCGCAAGAGACAGGGGAACGCCCCGATTTTGTACGTATGATTGCCCTAGACAGCACCGGATGCTGGCAGGTGGAAACCCCGCTCATCGACCGCACGTTCGCCGGTTCCGGTTTCGTGGGCTCCGGGGACCTCACCGCCGCCATGTTCCTAGCGCAGTTGTTACGCGGAGCGACGCTAGGCGATGCCCTGTCAGCCACCGCCTCCATCGTCTACTCCGTGCTAAAAATCACCGACGATTTAGGTGGGGTGGAGTTGCGCCTAGTGCAAGCCCAAGACTCCATCACCGACCCGGTCTACCGTTTCACCGCCCAACCGCTAGCTTAAGTTCACTCGTGAAAGACCTCTATGTTGGCGCCTAGGGCGTTTAGGCGCTTGGGGAGGGCTTCGTAGCCGCGCATGATGACGTATACGTCGCGCAGTACGCTGGTGCCTTTCGCGGCCATCATGGCAATCATGGCGCATACGGCGGGTCGTAGCGCTGCAGGGGTAAACATCTCGCGGGGGCGGAAGTTGGTGGGGCCGATAATCTGCACCCGGTGCGGGTCTAAAAGCTGCATGTCAGCGCCGAGTTCCGCAAGTTTCATGTAGTGCATGGTGCGGTTTTCGTATACCCAATCGTGAATCAGCGTGGTGCCGGTGGCGGTGGCGGCGATTACGGTGAAGAACGGCAGGTTGTCGATGTTGAGGCCGGGGAACGGCATTGGGTGGATTTTGTCCTGTGGGGCGTGCAACTGCGAGGGGCGTACCGTCACGTCCACCAACCGGGTGTAACCGTTGTGGGAACGGTAATCGCGGCTCATGGAGTAATCCAGCCCCATGTTCTCGCCCAGTGTGGCCAGCTCAATCTCCAAAAACTCGATGGGGCAGCGCCGTACCGTCAACTCCGATTGGGTGACGATGCCCGCAGCCAGCAGGCTCATGGATTCGATGGGGTCTTCCGAGATGGCGTACTCCACGTCGCTGTCGATGTGCCCCACGCCGTTCACCACTAGGATGGTGGTGCCGATGCCGCCCACCTGCACTCCGAGCCGGGTGAGGAAGATACACAAATCCTGCACCATATAGTTCGGGCTGGCGTTACGGATTTCGGTGACTCCCGGTTGCAACGCCGCCGCCAGCAGCGCGTTCTCCGTTGCGGTGTCGGAGCGCTCTGTGAATACGACGCGGCGTTTGGGGCGGCTGTCTGGGGTGACGGTGCAGTGGTAGTAGCCGTCGTGTGCTTCCACCTGCAGCCCGAACTGGTGTAGCGCTTGGAGGTGGGGCTGTACGGTGCGTTGCCCCAGCTTGCAGCCGCCAGCATACGGTAGCGTGAAGTCGCGTACCTCATGCAGCAGCGGCCCCAAAAACATGATGATGGAGCGGGTGAGACGGGCAGCGTTCTCGTCCATCGCTGCTAGGTTCAGCGCTTCGGGGCGCTTTAGAGTGAGGCTGCGTTCCTCGTTCGCATCTTGCGACCACTGCGCCACCACGCCGATGGATTCCAGCACTTCGACGATGCGAGCCACCTCCTCGATGTCGGCGATGCCGTGCAGGATGGTGGTGCCGTGGTTCAGCAGGGATGCGCACAGCAGACTGACCGCGGCGTTCTTGGACGAGCGGGTGGCGATGTCGCCGCGCAGCGTGGTGGTTCCGGTGATGCGGTAGTTCATCGCGCCGGTGGCCTTAGTGGGGATTACAGTAGTTTCCAACGCCGAAGCGATACGGTTAATCATCTCGATAGAGAGGTTCTGGTTGCCGGATTCAATACGCCCCACCGCACTTTGTGACGTACCTAACGCCTCCGCCAGTGCGGCTTGGGTGAGCCCGCGCTGCTTGCGCGCATCACGAATCAACGAGCCGATATAGGTAGGTGATATCTCGGTCATGGTGTCAGCCTACCAGTAAAACTTCGCAATATCTCATGTATGAGATGCAATACGTCCCCCGTGTCGCGCCCGGAATGTCGTATTGCAGTAACACGATTGTCGTAAAAAGGGGAGTGCCCCCCGGGATAATCCCAGGGGGCACTCTTGTGCGATTCTGTGTCGGGGTTAGCCGACGAAAGGCACCAGGGCGAGCACCACACCACCGGCCATTGCCGAAGCAACCTGACCAGCAGCGTTCGACCCCATGGCGTGCATGAGGATGAAGTTGGAGTAATCGGCCTTGGTGGCTTCCTTCTGCACCACGCGGGATGCCATCGGGAAAGCCGAAATGCCAGCCGCACCGATGAGCGGGTTGAACTGGCCTTTGTAGAAGATGCGGTATACATGACCGAATAGCACGCCGACCGCCGTGTCCATAACGAACGCGAACAGGCCGAGAGCCATGATGAACGCAGTGTCTGCCTTGATGAACGCATCGCCCACCATGGTCGAGCCGATGGCCAGACCGAGGAACAGGGTGACGACGTTGTTCAGCTCATTCTGAGCCGCACCAGAGAGACGTTCCACCACGCCGCACTCCCGCATCAGGTTGCCGATCATCAGCGAGCCGACCAGCGGCAACGCGAATGGAACCAGCAAACCAACGAGGACGGTAAGCAGTACCGGGAAGATGATGCGCGTAGTGCGCGAAATCTCACGGGAGCTGTATGGCATCTTGATGGCGCGAGCCTTCGGAGAAGCCAACAACCGCATAACCGGTGGCATGATGAGCGGCACCAGCGACATATACGAATACGCCGCTACGGTGATGGGACCTAGCATATCTGGTGCCATCTTGGCCGACACATAAATTGATGTCGGGCCGTCGATAGCGCCGATAATACCGATGGACGCAGCCTCCTGACGGGAGAACCCGAGGACGACGGCGAGCGTCATGGTGATGAAGATACCGGCCTGGCCAGCCGCGCCGAGGAGCACCATCTTGGGGTTCTCCAACAGCGGACCGAAGTCGGTCATGGCGCCGATGCCCACGAAGATGAGCAGCGGGAACAGTTCGTTCGCCACGCCCATGTCGTAGAGGCTCGACAACATGCCGTGCTTGTTGCCGTCAGCGAGGACATACTTGCCCGCTTCGCAGACGCCTGCCGCCGCAGTGGCGCAGTACTCCTGCAAATGGGCCATAGCCTCAGTAACGATTTCGGCGGTACCTCCGGTGGGATTCACCGTCTTGCCGATAGCATCAGCGGCAGCCAGCCCCTGTTCGACAGCTGGGGTAACCGGCGTGTACTCGCCCAAGAAGGACGAGATAGGCAGGTTGGCCCAGATGCAGCCGCTACCGATTGGGAGGAGCAACAGTGGCTCGAAATCGTAAACGATTGCGAGTACCAGCAGGATGCATCCCACCACAATCATCACAGCGGCCTGCCAGGTGAAGTTGGTAAGACCAACTAGCAGGTCATTGAGTGTGTCTGAGTTCATTATTTACGAACCTCACTCAAAGCTGATGAGAGCCTCGCCGTACTTGACCTGTTGGCCAACGGAGACGAGAACGGCAGCGACCGTACCGGCCACCTCAGTCTTGATATCGTTCTTCATCTTCATGGCTTCTAGGACAAGGACGGTGTCACCCTTGTTTAGCTTGTCGCCAGCCTTGACAGTGATTGAATCAATCGTGCCAGGCATCGGGGCGGTTACCTTAGCACCCTTGCCAGCAACCGGTGCGGGAGCGGCGGCAGGTGCAGGAGCCGGAGCGGCCTCAGCCTTAGGAGCGGGGGCAGCCTCAGCCTTAGGAGCCGGAGCTGCGGCCGGGGCGGCCGGAGCCGAGCCGGCCTCGGTGACGCTAAAGTCACCAGCGGCGGTCTTCGTGACATCCAAGACGTAGGTCTTGTTTTCAATGGTCAAAGTAATCTGAGGCATTTTTAACTCCGTTGCCAAGTGTGATTCATCGTGCTGCGCCCAATTGAGACCCAGCGGCTGTCAGCAAGCCCGCTACCGGACTTGTTTGCGGTCAGGGCGGGGCCGCCATGACCAAGGGCGAAATGAACGGCGGCAGCGATTGCTGCTAAATCGTCGTCGGTAAGCTCGTCGGTCGCAACTGGCGCTGCGGCGGCGGGAGCCTCTGGCTCGTCTTCCGCTTCGTCCTCATCGGCACTCGGCGGGAAAAGAGCGGTGATGATCATCAGGAAGACCATCAGGACAAGCAACATGATGATGACGGTGCCCAGACCGACTGCGGTGATTTCACCGGCCCAGCCCAGTTTGGCTGCCATATCCATTTTGTCCCATGTTTCCAAAAGGAACATATTCTATCTCCTAGCTCGGGAAAATCCCGTGCTTCTTGTTCGGGCTCGACTGCACCTTCGTCTGCAGAACCTGCAGAATCTGGATTAGGCGAGGGCGGGTCTCCTTGGGTTCAATAACCTCGTCCACTTGGCCGATATCGGCGGCGCGGTAGGGGTTAAGGAACGTCTCGCGGTACTCCTCAACGAAAGCAGCCAGCGCGGCCTTCGGGTCGGCAGCGGACTTAATCTCCTTGCCACGGACGAGCGGAGCAGCACCAGCAGCCCCCATGACCGCGACTTGGCCCGAGGGCCAGGCGTATACCACGTCATTGCGCATCTGCTTGCTGGAGAGCGCGACGTACGCGCCACCGGTGGCCTTACGGGTCACCACGCAAATCTTCGGAACAGTGGCTTCGGTATAACCGTAGATAATCTTCGCACCGTGACGGATGACGCCGCCGTACTCCTGCTGAGTGCCGGGGAGGTATCCGGGGCAGTCAACGAACGTGATAATCGGCAGGTT
>JAITED010000028.1 GCA_031282235.1 Propionibacteriaceae bacterium
TGTTTAATTGTGGCGATTATCAGACGAGTACTATCACTTCATGCCAACAGATAATGCAGGGTTTCGGGGGGACATTCATGCGCTACGGGTGTTGGCGGTTTTTGGGGTGGTTTTGTTCCATCTCGCCCCAGCTTTTGTGCCCGGAGGGTTCATCGGGGTTGATGTTTTTCTCGTACTCGCAGGCTATTTCGCTACGGTAAGCGCGCTCAAACGAATCGAGAGCGGAGCGTCTTTCGACTATTGGCAAACGCTGTTTAGCCGGGTGATGCGGGTCACTCCGGCGGCGCTCGCAGTCATCGCCGCTGTCGTGGTGGGCATCGTTGCGTTCGCTAACCCGCAGCATTGGGAGCAGTTTTTCACTGAAACGACTGCGGCATCGCTGCACTACGAAAACTGGCTGCTTGCGGAAAACTCGGTGGACTACTGGGCAGTGAGCAACGTGCGTAGTCCGGTGCAGCACTTCTGGTATCTATCCTTGCTGATGCAGTTTTACGTGGTGTGGCCACTCTTGTTACGCGCTTTTACTTGGGTGGCAAACCGGGTTTCCGCGTTCCAACTCCGCAGCGTTTTGGCGATAAGTACCGGCGCGCTGGCGCTAGTCAGTTTCATATTTGGGGTGAGCGTCACGTATTCGCCGGAGGGCGGTTATCAAGCGTATTTTATGACGCATACCCGGGGCTGGGAACTGCTGGTCGGGGCGTTATTGGCCTTGTTGCCGGCGGGTTTTCGAGTTACTAACTGGGTGAAATGGACATCATTTCTCAGTTGGGCAGTGCTGGCGTTCAGCATGCTTTTCTTCTCTTTCGACGTGGTTTTCCTCTCGGGCGAACTGATTTATCCGGGGTGGGTGGCGCTGCTGCCAGTGGCGGCTACCGCTCTGATTGTGGTGTCGGACATGAGTTCCGTCAACTGGTACACCAAACTGGTGTCGCTGCCGCCGCTGCGTTTTCTAGGCGACATCTCATTTACGTTATACCTGTGGCACCTGCCACTCATCGTTTTACTGCTGCCTTGGTTCAGCGCCGCCGCCGCTGAGGGTTCGCTAATTGTGCGGCTGTCCAAAGTGGTGTTGCTGGTGTTGGCGTTAGGGTTGGCGGCGCTAACGCACCGTTTCGTGGAGAAGCCCGGCGCATTCCAGTTGCGGGCGCTAATCATCTGCGTATTCATCACAGGTTTGTTGGTAGCAGCGTGCCAATACGCCAAGGTATACGTAAACCAGCGCGCTGCCGCGAGCCTCACGCAGTTAACCCGGTTAATTGAGAGCGATACGGCCTGTCTGGGGGCTGAAGCGATGTTTGCAGAGCAGCCCTGCAGCAATCCAGAGCTAGCTGACGTATACATCCCCGAAAACATCGGAGACATTGCGAATTACGGCCAGGACTACCGGGATATTGAGGCGCAGATTTGGACGGAACAGCACGACCGACACCCCAAGATGGTAAGCGTTGGGGTTTCATCCCCGGATGCGCTGCGAGTGGTTTTGGTGGGGGACTCCCACGCGGCACAGTGGGCTCCACACCTGAAAGAGATTGCGCTCAGAAACAATTGGCTGCTGGACATTGTGGTCGGCCTGAACGGCAGGAACTGGGCTGCGGTTTCGCTGGACGATACGACGCGCGCTGGGGATGTGCGGCGGCTGTTGTTCAGCGCGGTGGATTATGACGTGGTAATCACCACGCAATCCCGCTGGTACGACTCTGATGCCGCGCTGCTGGCAGACACGTATAGCGCCCTAGCTGCGGCGGGTCGGCAAGTGCTGGTTATCGCTGATAACCCAAGATTGAGCGATGCGGCATACGAGTGTTTAGTGGCGGCCACCAACTACAACGAACTGTCAAAATGTGAGTTGAGCAGGGAAGATGGGCTTAACACCGTAGATTCTCAAATTGCGGCGGTACAGCTAGCGGCGGCACACACCGCCGCGGAAAAGGTGGCACTAGTTGACCTCACGGACGCTTACTGCACTGCCGAGCGTTGCCCGCTGCTAATTGGCCAAGTTCCGGTCTATGAGGATGACAGCCATCTGACCTACTGGTATACGGCTACGATGGCAAAGTACCTTGAGAAAGCCGTGCTGCAGGCGCTAGCTGATTCTTAAAACGCCGCGGGTTTTACCGGCGGCGCTGGGGTTGACACTTAGGTTTACGATAGCCAGAGCCGAGTCTGAGCAGCATACAAGATATTCCACCGGGTAGACTCATGCACGGCGAAAGGAGGCCGGGTGAGCCGTATCGTACAGAAGTTCGGCGGGTCGAGTGTGGCCGACGCTGACTCCATCAAACGGGTGGCGCGGCGTATTGCGGACACCAAAGCGGCGGGCAACGAGGTGGTTATCGTCATCTCAGCTATGGGTGACACCACCGATGAACTGCTGGATTTGGCGCACCGCGTCAGCCCCAACCCCACGCCGCGCGAACTGGACATGCTGCTCACCACCGGGGAGCGGCAATCCGCTGCGCTGTTGGCGATGGCGCTGTCCGATTTGGGGGTTCCGGCGCGCTCCTACACCGGTTCACAGGCGGGGGTCATCACCACCGGGCAGCACGGCGACGCGCGTATCATCGACATCACCCCTGGGCGCATCATGGCCAGTTTGGAGCAGGGCAACGTCGTCATCGTGGCCGGGTTTCAAGGGGTGGCGCAGGACACCAAAGACATCACCACGTTGGGGCGGGGTGCTTCCGACACCACTGCGGTGGCTTTAGCTGCCGCGATGCGCGCCGATTACTGCGAGATTTACACCGATGTGGATGGGGTGTTCACCGCTGACCCGCGTATTGAACCCAAAGCGCGCCAGATTCCAGTCATCGGATACGAGGACATGCTGGAGTTGGCGGCATCCGGGGCGAAAGTGCTGCACTTACGCTGCGTGGAGTATGCCCGCGCAGAGAACGTAAAAATCCATGTGCGTTCCTCATTCTCGTATCAACCCGGCACTTGGGTTGTGGATCAATCAGAAATTAACGCGAAAGGTTCTGCTATGGAGCAAGCCATCATCTCCGGTATCGCCCACGACACCTCAGAAGCCAAAATAACCGTGGTGGGGGTGCCCGATACGATAGGTATGGCGGCGCGCATCTTCAGTGTCATCGCTGAACGCCAGATTAACGTGGATATGATCGTGCAGAATGTGAGCCGAGAGGGCGAAGGGCGCACCGATATTTCTTTCACCTGTTCGCAGGGCGAGCGTGGGAAAGCTGTGGATGCGCTCAACCTCGCCAAGGACGAGATCGGCTTCTCCGCGGTGATGTGGAATGACGCTGTGGGCAAAGTGAGCGTTGTGGGCGTGGGGATGCGCACCCATCCCGGGGTCACCGCCAAGTTTTTTAACGCGCTAGCCGCTGCTGGGGTGAACATCGACATGATCTCAACCTCTGAAATACGTATCTCAGTGGTGGTGGACATAGCCGATGTACGCGCCGCCGTGCAAGCCGCGCACACCGCTTTCGGTTTGGATGCCGACACCGACGCCGTGGTTTACGCCGGGACCGGGCGTTGAGCGGATGCCCTAATGACTAAGCTCCGGTTTTTTGTCGCACTTTGGGCGGCCAAACTCACCATTTGGCTGCGCCGGGTCACCAAAGCCGAGAACAGTGACATCCCCGGTCGAGTGGCCATGCATCTGTTCCCTGAGTTTTTGAGCGCGATACGCAAACCAACCCAAGTCATCTGCATCACGGGAACGAATGGCAAAACTACCGTATCTAACCTAGTCACAGACGCTTTGCGCCTAGCGGGGCACAAGGTGGTCAACAACTCCATAGGCTATAACACTCGCAACGGCATCGCCTTGGCGCTCATTGAGGAAACCACTCTTTGGGGGCATCCGCTAGCCGATATCGCGGTGTTGGAGACCGACGAGCGCAGCTCAAAGTTTCTATTCTCCGCACTGCGACCCGACTTCTTGGTGTGTACTAACCTCACCCGCGACTCCATCAAGTTCAACGGGCATCCAGAGTTCATCGCCGGACTCATCGACGCTGGGATTCAGCCTGAAACCACCCTGATCCTCAACGCCGATGACCTCATCTGCGCGGCGTTGGGGGGTGCGACAAACCGCAAAGTGATGTTCG
>JAITED010000089.1 GCA_031282235.1 Propionibacteriaceae bacterium
AACCGCCAATCCCTCTAGCTGATGGAACACCGGCAGGTGGGTGGCGTCGTATTCATCAGCCCGGAACACCTTGCCGGGGCTGACGACATACACCGGCAGTTCCCGCTCCAGCAGCGCCCGAATCTGCACCGGCGACGTGTGGGTACGTAACAGCTTGTGGCTGCCCATTGGGTCAACGAATAGGGTGTCTGAGGTGAACCGCGCCGGATGATACGGCGTGAAGTTCAGCGCGTCGAAGTTCAGCCATTCGGCCTCCAACTCCGGGCCTTCGGCCACCTCCCAACCCATCGCCACGAAGATGTCTGCCATCCGTTCCAACATCTGAGTGACGGGGTGCAGTGTGCCGCTGGGATGGTTGGGGGTCGGCAACGTCACATCCACCGCCTCGGCATGCAACCGGGTAGCCAACTCACTGGCGGCAATCTGCTCTGCCCGCGCAGTGAACGCCTGATTGATGGCGGCGCGCGCCTGTCCAATCAGTTGCCCGGCAACTTTACGCTCCTCCGGCGCCAGCTTACCGATAGCCCCATTTGCCGTAGCCAACGGCGATTTATCCCCGGCATGTTCGTATTTAGCGTTCGCCAACGCCGCGCTATCCGTCGCCGCCGCTATCGCAGCCAGCGCTGCGTCCCGTAACGCCTGCACACTCTGCGCATCTGGCACTATCACTTCAAGACCCCCCATCGCCTACCTCACTCCCTTTCCCTCTAAAACAACCGTTCAAGTCTACGAGTTCCCCATCATTATGTCGCCTTGGAACTACCTAGTGATACGCCAAGTGTCGACAGTCTTGCGTGAGAAGTGGTCATAAGCCATTTTTGCTGTTTAGCTCAGCTATGAGCCATTCATTGTTGCAAATAACTGGATGCGACTTCGCAATACGATCGAGTATCTCAGTATTTGGGAACAACTCAACAACAGCGCGTTTAACCCTATCGAATTCGATAGGTTTTACATGCGCCAGGCACTAACGTTTCCACACCCCGATGAATGGCGCAAAGCCAATCCCCGCAAGGATAGCAATATGCGCGACTACGCCACGATTGGGAAACCATTAATACAAACCGAGTGATAGCGCTATCATATGATTATGGATGTTTTAGTGCGGAATGTGCGCCCTGAAGTTCATCGGGTGTTGAGTGAACGGGCTCATGCTCACCGGCGTAGCCTGCAATCGGAGTTGTTGGAGATTATCGACCGAGCTGCGTCCGCGTCTGATGTCGTTCGGAAACCAACCCGCTTAAAACTCTCATTTGCACGCTCCAGCGGAGAACACTCTTGGAACCGTGATGAAATCTACGAGGACGAGCGGTGAACGCATGTTGCTATTCACAGACACCAACGTGTTAATCAGCGCAACAGATATAAGCAGCGCTACGCATGAACAAGCACTATTCGCACTGGAAGAACTGCCCAGCTACGGCGTGGCGCTGTATACGTGTACTCAAGTGTTACGTGAGTATCTAGTTGTCGCCACCCGCCCGTTAGCGGCAAACGGATTAGGGCTTGGACAGAAAGCGGCACTGGACAATCTGGAAGAGTTCACCCGGGTTATCCATGTGTTACCCGAGACGTTAAAAACCTGGGAAAAAACTAAATCCCTGATTGCGGCAGTAAACGCTTCTGGTAAGCGGATTCACGACGTGAGTCTAATAGCGTGCGCCCTAAGCAACGGCATAGAAAACATCCTCACCAACAACACAACAGACTTCAGCCAATTACCCATAAAACCCGTACCCCTCAAAACGGTACGTGACATGGCGCAGCAACAATAAACACTTGGTGGCTCTATATTCATATCCCATTCTGATATTTTGCCAGTTCATCCGAATTCTTTAATTTAGTGTTTCACTAATTTCTATCTGCCCTACGCTAATTGGTCTCGCCGACGGGTAGAGATAGCATTACGTTGTGGTGTAATTTCCTTAAACACCGATATAAAGAGGGATCACAGTGGAGTTTTATTTCGACAACCGGTTCACGACTTATGGTCGCTACAATATTCCGCTTATCAGGCGGCAGGATATTGACTTGTCTAATTTGAAGCTGATCAGATTCAGCGACATCGTGAAGAATGAAGTTAAAGATTTCGATGCGACTGTGCATTTCTTCATTGACGATGCCAAATTCGATGAGGTGTGGAAAAAACCGAAAGACTACTTGGAAGAGATTAGTCAATATAAACAGACCATGTCTCCAGGTTTCAGCGTGTATTACAGCTTTGCTGGAGCGTTGCAGATTTTCAATGTATTCAGGTCGCATTGGCTTGGAGCTTATTGGCAGGAGTGCGGCATGACGGTAATCCCAACTCTTGTATGGGGGGATAAGTCCAGCTTTGAATTTTGTTTTGACGGTGTCGAGCAGGGCAGCGTTGTAGCGGTCACTACTTTAGGGCAAAGAGAAGTTGAATGGACTTACATGCAGGGCTTTGAGAGGATGTGCGCCATGGTGGAACCTGAAGCGGTCATCTGTTATTCGCAACCATTTGAAAAGATGCACGATTTTGCTGACATCATCGAAGTTCCATACTCAAAGACAAAGCGTGTTGTGGAAGCCCCTAACCAGATAGTGAGGGATTAAAATGGGCGGCGGACCAGGAGGCGGCGGTAACGCTGGTGGTGTCTCTTGGCCACAGGATCGCTCGCAGATAAGGCATATTTTTGGAACTAGGTCAGGCCACATGGCTGACACTCCTGCGAATAGGGCGAGGCTAGAGCAGTTGGTGAGAGATCCGGCAAACAAAGTGGCTAGTCGCGGGAATGGTGTGGAGCGGTATGCTCAAATACAGAGCGATGGGACGGAGCTTTGGGCTGATGTTCGTTATGGAGTTTTCCAAAATGGCGGCTTGAATATGGTGCCTAGAAACATAGTGTGAGTTAGGAGTACAAGATGAATTCGCAAGAAGCGTACACAGCGGTCTACCAAGTGATTCGGCAGTATCAGGCAGAGACGGGTAATGATGACATTGCGAAGATGTTATTGGATATTGAACCGTGGCCTTATACGGACGAGAAGGGTGTCGAGAGGTTTGGGTCAGCTGACCCGGCTGCGTTTGAAGATGAGTGGACAGATGCTTGGAATGCAGTTATTGGACTTGGCCAAACGGGAACGGGCACTCAGGTAGTTGTAGTGGCTAACAGACTTTTGAAATATTACTCAGATAACCTCGGATATAATTTTGAAGGTCTTGCGGTGGCTTTGCGACATAATCTTAAAAACGGTTCCATTTCAGAGGTAATGTCTAGAAGCTTAATAGCGCTATAACGGGCATTAGCCTTTTTGGCTTATGCGATGCGTACTACGTTACGAGATCAAGTCGTCGCTTTCACAGCGGAGCTAGGGTGGTTGGCAACGCCATGGTAGTCGCAGTGCGGGTGATGGCGTGTAGCGTATGACCTGATTTGAGCCGTTTTGATGTTTTGGAAATGGCATGGAGGGTGCCTAGGTTGTCGTAGCGGAGTGCGTTTTGCGCACTCAAATGACCCAACTCAGGATAAAACCCGTACCCCTAAAACGGTACGTGATATGGCACAGCGGCAATAACACTTGGTGGCGCTGGGGAGTTTGCCTAACTATTTAGCGGTGGCGGTGGCGTATAGGCATACTGCGGCGGCGGCGGCTACGTTTAGGGATTCGGCTAGGCCGAACATCGGCACCGATACGCTGGCATCAGCCCAGGCCAGTATGTCGGGGGTAACACCCCAGGCTTCGTTGCCGAAAACCCACGCCGTCGGGGCGTTGAGGGATACGTCCGTGAGCATTTGGCCACCGGTATCGGCCACCAGCAACTGCATCCCAGCGGTTTTAGCCCAAGCGGCGGCGGTCTCGAACGGCACATCTTGAATCACCGGCAGGTGGAACAGACTGCCGACGGAGGCGCGTACCGTTTTAGCATTCTCCACCTCCACGCTATCGGAGGTGAACACCACCACGTCGGCGCCGAACGCATCAGCCGCCCGGATGATGGTGCCAGCGTTGCCGGGGTCGCGCACTGCGGCGCATATGACAACCAACTGCGGGTCATTCACCTCTGACAACGCAAAATGCCGTCGGGGGCACACTGCGAAGATGCCTTGCGGGTTCACAGCGTCCGAGATTTGACGATCCTCAGCTTCAGTTACGCTCACCACCGGAACTCCGCGCCGCGCCGCTTCCGTCAGCAGCGCTGCGACTCCGCGCAACTGCGGCGGCAACAGCGTTCCCGGTTCCCAATGGTCCAGGGCGTAACACAGCGCCTCGGCCACTATCAAAAACTCCGCATCGCCGTAACGCAAAGCCTCGCGCGTCGCCTGCACCCCGTCCACCAAAAACTGGTCGGCGTTCTCCCGCCCCTTTTTCACCGTGAGACGACGCACCGCGCTCCAGCGCGTTCGGGAAATTGGGGCGATATGCGCCACGTCCACGTCAATCATGGGGCATCACCAGCGGCTGTTTATGCGGCGGCTTGATTGGCTTTCGACACCTCGACGAGCTTGTTAAAGGTGGCGTTGTCAGTGACTGCCAAC
>JAITED010000093.1 GCA_031282235.1 Propionibacteriaceae bacterium
AGAACGAGAGCAAGAAAGAGAGATCCATAAGGAGAACAAGAACAAGAACAAGAACAAGAACAAGAACAAGAACAAGAACAAGAACAAGAACAAGAACAAGAGGGAACGAGAGAGAAAGAGAAAGGGAAAGTTGGGGTGGCACAGAACCGCGAACGGCTAAAAAGGATACGCTGGGTGGGTGACTTCATCTACTTTTGCGGGCGAACGGCGCGGAGCTACGCCAGAGGCTCCGGAGGCGTTGGGGCGAGTGGTGGAGTTGACTCAGGGGTGGGTTGAACGGTTGGGGTGGATTTGGGTGGAAGCGCAAGTCATTGAGCTGAAGCGACGGGCTGCACCCACCCAGTTCCTCACGTTGCGGGATACGGCGCGCAACATCTCGGCAGCGGTTACCACTACGGCTGCGGTGTTGGACACCGCTGGGCCACTCACTGAGGGCACTACGGTGCTGGCGCACTTAAAGCCCCGGGTGTATGTGGAGCGCGGGTCGCTGAGTTTTGATTGCGACGAACTGCGGATTGCGGGCGAGGGGCGCTTACTCGCCATGCTCGAAGTGTTGAAACGTAAGCTGCAAGCCGAGGGGCTGTTCAGCCCGGCCCGGAAGCAGCCCTTGCCGTTCCTGCCGTGCGGCATTGGGCTTATCACCGGCGCTAACTCCGCTGCGGAGCGCGATGTAAAAACTAACGTCTGGCTGCGCTGGCCGGGAGCCAACATCATCACCCGCCACGCCCTCATGCAAGGGCCGCAATCTGCCGCCGATGTCATCACCGCACTGCGGGAATTGGACGTTGATGAGCGTATAGACCTCATCGTTATCGCACGTGGCGGCGGTTCGCTGGAGGACTTGCTGCCGTTTTCAGATGAGGGGTTAGTACGCGCAGTCGCCGCCGCCCACACCCCCGTAGTCTCCGCTATCGGACACGAACCCGACACCCCGATTCTTGACCTAGTGGCCGACCTACGCGCCTCCACCCCCACCGACGCCGCGAAACGTATCGTGCCAGACACCACCGAAGAACGCCGCTTTTTGGACACCGCCACTGCCCGGTTACGCAGCGCCATCTCGGGGCGATTGGCCACGGAACAAACCCTGCTCGACCAACTCAAAACCCGCCCGGTGTTGGCCAACCCGCTCGCCGGAATCATGGTGCACTACGAGCAGTTGGCCGCGCTCAACTCGCGCCGCAACACAGCCGCCTTACGTGCCATAAACACTGAATACGCCCTGATTGATGCCACCTTGGCGCAGGTGCGCGCTTTAAGCCCAAAGGCGACTTTAGAACGGGGTTATGCCGTTCTGACTATGGAAAACGGGGACTCCCTCACCTCGGTTAAACACGCAACCATCGGAGACCACCTCCAGGTCTACCTCACTGACGGACGACTTGGCGTAACCGTCAAAGAAAAGTAAAGGAACACCCTTATGGCTCGAAAACCCGCCACTGCCGCAGGCACCGCCCCCACCGAACCGGAGTTGACATACGAACAGGCGCGCGCCGAACTGATTGACGTGGTAACCAACTTG
This sequence comes from Propionibacteriaceae bacterium, assembly GCA_031282235.1. Classification (GTDB taxonomy): domain Bacteria; phylum Actinomycetota; class Actinomycetes; order Propionibacteriales; family Propionibacteriaceae; genus WRGV01. The sequence goes on from JAITED010000093.1 coordinate 1,523, forward strand.
GAATCCGGTCAAGTGCCACTCGCTGCATCCATGCAGCTTTGGGAGCGCGGCGAAACTCTCGCCAAAATCTGCCAAACCTGGCTGGATGGCGCCAAAGCCAAAGTCAGCGCCGCAGCGAGCGAGTGAGGTTTAGGAAATGCGCCGCAAGGTGAGCGCTGCGCTCACCTCAGCCACGGTGAGCGCACCCTCCCACTGCGCGTTATGAAACACCAGCGAGTCGGGGCTGCGGCCAGTGACCTCGAAACCCATTCCCGCTAGGTTCTCGCTCAGATACGTATACACCGCCATCCCGTCAGCGGGCGTCAACCCCAACGTCACCACATTCTCTTGGTCGATTTTTATGGTGGGGTTTAGCGCACTCGGCACCGAAAACTCGGAGGGGGCGTATTTTAATCCGTAGTCAATCAGCAGTTGGCCACCGGTGGGCGCTGTCACGGGCGCACTGCGGGTCGGCGTGGGTTCGGGCACCACTGCCGCCCCAGCGGCACACCCGGCCAATGCGCATAGCACAACCAAACCCCCAACCCACCGCCGCATCCGTACCCAAAAGCTGGCAGCGACCAGCGGCCGCAGCCGCGCCACAGATGACCGCTGACTAGCCATGAATCTCCAAGGGGTCACCTACGCTCACCCAGGTGTATAGCTGCAAAGCGTCCGCAGGGGACAGTTCAATCAGCCCACCGCTCAGCGGGAACCCAAACTCATTACGCCACGAAGCGCCAACGATGCCGTATAGCCGATTCCACGCCACCCAGACCACACCGGTGTAATGCCAAGTGGGGCCGGAGATGGTGGCAGATTCCGACTTGTCGGTGACTTGATAGCTGCCGGGAGTGGTGGGCGTTTTCTCCTTGCCGGAGGAGATGCGGTAGCAGACCACGGGGTCGTCGCCCACAAACATAATCAGGGTTTGCGCCGTGAGGTTGATGTCAACCCAGCGCCCCTCATGGTACGGGCCCGCAGTGATGTGTTTGATGGCGTGCGGGGCGGTGCGCCACTCGGGGGTGAGACTGGAGCCGTCGTGAGCGAGCAGCGCGGTAGCGATGCTGGCGGCCAGCTTCGTGGGGTCGGCCACCTGTAGGCCGTCCACCCCCGGCATCAGTTGCAAATCGCGGCCATCGGGCGTATCCAAACGGAACTCGTCACTGCCTTTGATGAGCAGTAGCGGAGCCAACGGCCCCTCAACAGCAGCAATAATCGCCTCGGTGTTGAACGTCAAATCGTAACGGGGCTCAAAACCGTTAGGGGTCAACACCGCCCAAGCCGCCACATCGGCGGCGGTGATAGCGTAACGCGGCTCGTCCTGATACTGAATCGTCGGGAGGTTGTGGATAATCTCGTTCAACAAATCGGCGCTGGCCGTAGCCGCCGTGATGCTGACCGCCGGTTCCACTGTGGTGGGGTTGGCGCTGAACTTACGCAACCCGCCCGTTTCGACTGCGGCCCGCAACGCCGGAAGCAGGGTGGCGGCGCTGACCCCAAAACCAGGCTGCCCCGAGTTTGCCGTCCAAGTGGCGGTGACTTCATCAAAAGTGACCGTAGGCAGGAGCGCCGGGGTGCCCTTAAACGCCCCATCGAGATACGTTTGCAGCTTCACCACGTCATAACTGCCGATAATCGCAGCCGGTAACTCTTGCCACGGATTGAGTCGGCGCAGTAAAGGCTCAGCATCCCAGCTAGTGAAAGCCGTTTCGGCGCTACCCTCGGCATCAATATCCACCCCGAGAGTCTCCCCGTACACCCGCTGAGTGACCCCAGCGACGCTAATCTCAAACTCCAACTGTTTGCTCAACCCATCGAGATACGATACGACCTCCGCGCGCGTCATCCCGCCCACCGGATGCCCGCCGATGGTGGCACCGGGAGCGGCTTTGCCGCGGTGCGTGAGCCACACCCCGCCGACCGCGCCGCCGACCGCCAGTAGTAACCCCAATACGACGAGCAGTGCGATGATGGTTTTACGCCGCCGCAACTTCGACGGCGGGGTATCGTCGGAGGTTCCCGCAGCAACGGAAACTGGGGCATCGGCTAAAGTTTCTGGTTCCGTATCAATCACAGATTCGATAAATCCGGGCGCGCCGCCCTCGCCCGTATCGGCTTCGCTAACGTTCTCATCCGCAGGTATCCAGAATCGTCGAGGCGATGCTGGGGGGTTCGTATCGCTCATATCTCCATGCTCTCATGCCACTCGTATTTCAAGGTTCACGCAACAGCGTTTCTGTTTCCATGCTAGCAGCGCGAACGCAAGGTACGTTGTGACAGCCGCTCTGCGTTCACCCCACTAGTGGTGTCTCCACTGGCAACCCGGAATCCGCCCCTAGGGTGAGTGGGGATGGCGGCAGGCCAGCGCTCACCATCGCCGCCCCGAGCACCGCAACCATCACTCCGTTATCGGTACACAGCGCTGGGCTGGGGTAGCGCAGTCGCAACCCGGCGGCGTGGCAGCGTTCCTCCAGCAGGCTCCGCAGCCGGGAGTTGGCGGCCACCCCACCGCCCAACACCACGTTTCGCACCCGATACGCTTTGGCGGCAGCGACGGTTTTCGCGGTGAGTACATCCGCTACCGCTTCTTGGAACGAGGCGCACACATCGGCCACCGGTATCTCGTGCCCGGCGCGGCGCTCGGTCTCCACCCAGCGCGCCACCGCTGTTTTCAGACCGGAGAACGAGAAATCGAAACGGTGCCGCTCCATGTCACGTTGCGCGGTGAGGCCACGCGGGAAATGTATCGCCGTTGGGTTGCCCGTAGCCGCCAACTTGTCAATCACCGGGCCGCCGGGATACGACAGGCCAAGCAGCCGCGCCACCTTGTCATACGCTTCCCCAGCGGCATCGTCTATGGTGGAACCAACCTCGGTAATGTCGCTAGTGATGTCGCGTATCAACAACAGCGACGTGTGCCCGCCGCTGACCAACAACGCCAACGTTGGGGACGGTAGCGGGCCATTTTCGATGATGCTGACCGCTACGTGCCCCACAAGGTGATTCACCCCGTACAGCGGTTTGTTCAGCGCCACCGAGAGTGCCTTGGCAGCCGACACCCCCACCACCAACGCCCCCATCAAGCCGGGGCCAGCGGTCACGGCCACCGCGTCAATCTCGGCCAGTGACACTTTGGAGGTCGCTAACGCGCGCCGTAAACAGGGCACAATCGCCTCTAAATGCGCCCGCGACGCCACCTCCGGCACCACGCCGCCGAAGCGGGCGTGCAACTCCACCGACGATGCCACCTCGTTCGCCAACACTGTGGTGCCATGTACGATGGCGACACCAGTCTCATCACAGCTCGATTCAATACCGAGCACCAACGGCGTATCAACCATTACCTGCTTCTCTCTTACTCAAAATCTATTTTCCTTCCCCGCTAGGCTTTTTAACCAAATCTAGGCGCAGCACTAGGGCGTCGGCATCTTGATAGTAGTTTTTACGGATGCTCAGTTCCTTAAAACCTGCATGGTGATAAAACGCTAAAGCGGGCGCGTTGTCGGCGCGTACCTCCAACAGCATCGCCGCAACAGGTGGGGTTTGTGCGCTGCGCGCCCAAGCGATACCGGCGTTTAAGCATTCTGCGGCGTATCCCTGCCGCCGGAACTGCGGCAACGTGGCGATACGGAACAGGTCTACGCTCTCCCCCATTATCCGAAACACCGCCGCAGCGGCGGGGGCACCGGTGGGGGTGTGAGCCAACACCACCAGCCCGGCGGCGGCCAACTCTGCTTGCCACAGCGGTTTGCTCCACCGCTCCGCAGGCGCAAAGGCGGCGTTCTCAATGGCTAGCAACTCCGGCAATTCGGCCAGCCCAACGGCAGTCACCATCGGTTACTCCCCTCCGGCTCCAGCAGCAGTAGCAGTGCGCAGCGGGGAAACCAGCACGCTTTTACGACGGCTGGGCGCCTCAGCGTCCGGTTCCCGGAGATAAAGCGGGGTGAGGGGCAACTGCGGCAAGTTCCTTAGCTGTGCAGCTAAAAATCCGGCATCCATGCTGACGGGAGCGCCGAAAGGCACCCGCTCCCCCAACACTTCCGGATATTTGGCTACCCCCGGCCCCAGAGTGGGCAGTTCCGGCAGCGTATCCGGAGCCCCCACTTGCGGCTCCCCCAGCCGCGTACCGTACTGGTCGTACTCTGCCCAATAAAGCTCTTTACGGCGCGCGTCCATCGCCACGACGAATCCGCTCTCCGCGCCCAAATCGGCGTACTGTGCGGCCAACACATCCAAAGAGCAGACACCGATGACAGGGATGCCGAGCGCGAAGCCCAACGTTTCAGCGGCGGCGATGCCGACCCGTAACCCGGTGAATGGGCCGGGGCCAACCCCCACCCCGATGGCGGTCAGGTTGGCGTATGCCAGCTCGCAGTCAGCGAGTACCGCGTTAGTTGCCCTAGCCAATAGTTCAACATGGCTCCTTGAATCTCCAACTCCACGGGAGACCATCAGGTTTCCATTATGCGCCAAACCCACGTTGACTTGGGATGACGTGTCGATGCCTAGCACCCAGGTGTCCTTGAAATTAAACATTGCCCCACTCCTGGAATAGCGCTTCACCAAAATCTGAGCCTTGCCAACGCTCCCCGACACCGTTGAGATATACGGTGCGAGTCTGGTCGTCCGGGTCGCTGGACATCAAAATATCCACTTCGAGCCGGGAGTCGCTGAGCTGTTCTGCCAACCCAGCGCCCCACTCCACCACCGTGACCGCAGTGGCAGCCGTAGCTTCCAAATCTAGGTCGTCAAACTCGGTGGGGCTGGCGATACGGTAAGCGTCCACATGTACCAAATCAGGGCCGTCTTGGCCGGGATGAATCCGTGACAGTACGAACGTGGGCGAAATCACCTGCCCTTGCACCCCCAGCCCGAGCCCCAGCCCCTGCGTGAGGGTGGTTTTGCCAGCCCCCAACTGCCCGGATAGCACCACCAAATCGCCGGGGCGCAGCAATCTGGCCAGCCGTACCCCCAACAACTCCATCGCTTTCGCAGTGGGGACGTGGATGGGATGTGGCAGGTCAATCCGCATAATCACGCCGTGGGGGGCCGTATCGTATGGCGTAAACCCATAGCTCTCCCACCACCGTTGCACCAGCGGCAGTTCGCTACGCGCCAACAGTTGCAGCTTACGTATCCCCTGGTCAGCCAAGAGATAAGCGGTATCGCGTATCATCGCCGTGGCCACCCCTAAACGCCTAGCCCCCGGCAGCACCGACACCCGGTGCAGCATCGCCGTGCCCGGCTCCGGGTAACTGACCAGCAGGCACCCCACATCGTCACCGTTCACGCTAGCAACCACCCCGAACCCCGGCGGTTCCAGCCGCGCCCGAATCAAAACCTCAGTGTCACTAAGCGCCTCCGCGGGAGGGTCGATAGGCATTCGCGCATAAAACGCCTGCTGAATGAGGTCAAGTAACATCTCAGCGTCGTCGGGCACCGCCACTCGCAAACTGATTCCTGGATTCACAACTAGCTAGTTTAGCCGCCTACTCCTAATGCCCTTCCTTTTGGGTTGCCAATGCGAACCTTGCGGGCAGCAGTTACGCGGGGGGATTATGGGATGCAATCAGGGCGGGTAGGTGGGTGATTAGGACATCTGGGGGGATGGGGCCGGGGTGGGCGGCGGCGATTAAGGCTTGGGCAGAAGCGGCTAGGGCAGCGGCTAACAGCGGCTGCACACCGGAGGCCAGCAAAGTGGCGCAGACTCCGGCTAATACGTCGCCGGAACCGGCTTGGGCTGTCCAAGCGGGGCCGCGTACTGCCGTTAGCGCCGCGCCGTCTGGGGAAACGGCGTAGTGTATGGGGCCTTTCAGCAACACTGTTGTTTGGGTCAACTGGGCGGCCTGACGGGCGTATTGCAGCGGTTGCGCGCTCACCTCGGCCCTACTGACACCCAGCAATCGCGCTAACTCTCCGGCGTGGGGGGTCAGTAGGGAGCCTTTGGGTAGGGGTGTCAGTGGGGGTTGGGCGCGCAGTAGCGATAGCGCACCTGCATCCAATACGCAGGGTACGTTATCGCGCAAGCGGGGTAGCAGTCGGTTTAGCAGCGTGGTGGGGGCATCGGGTGCGGATTCGTCCCAGCCGGAGCCGAGACACCATGCTTGCACTCGGCCTACGCCGTAGGTGATGGACGGAGCTCGCACCAGCAGCGCCGGTTTGGCCGTCTCGGTGCCGACGTAGCGGATGAATCCGGCTCCTGACCACAGCGCCCCCAATACGCTGAGAATCGCTGCCCCAGGGTAGCGGGCAGAACCGGTGTCGATGCCGACTACGCCCCGAGAGTATTTATCACCGTCGGGGTCGGGCTGCGGCCACAGTGCCACCACATCCTCGGGGGTTAAAGACTTGATAGGCTCCGGCGCGCACGGGGGCATTACGTCTCCTCTCTGAACAGCTGGCTTGTTTGGTGCCTCGGGGTGGCTCCGCGCACCGCACCCGCTCCGAGTTTGCCGTTATACCTTGTCACTTGGGATTTCCCCTCTAGCACCACCATCGCGGTCGCCACGCCACAGTCGTGTGAGATGGACAGATGAATACGAGCCACGCCCAACTCCTCCGCGCGCGCCAGCACCGCACCGCGCAACAGGAACGCTGGCGCACCAGTGGCATCGTGGGTTATCACCGCTTCCACCCACCGCCCGCCCGGCACTGCACCCAAGGCTTTGGCGAGCGCTTCTTTGGCTGCAAACCTGCCTGCTAACGCGGTGGGGGTGAGCGTCATCCCATCCAAATCCAACCGCCCTGCCAAACCGGGGTGCCTCCGGCGCGCCGCCGCCAACCGTTCCACGCTCACCACGTCCAACCCGATTCCGATAATCACGTAATCACGCTCGCCTTCTCATCTCATAAACGCTGCCGTTAGCGCTGCGTCGCTATTTGAGCCGCTTTTCAGCGCCGGTTCCCCTAAACCTCTCACTACCCTCTCTCAGCGACCTCACTCCACGGTGACGGATTTGGCGAGGTTGCGCGGCTGGTCTACATCGTTGCCCAGCAGGGTCGCCAGTTCGCAGGCAAAGAGTTGCAGCGGCACGGTGGCGGTGAGGGGCTGCAACAACACCGGCGTAATGGGCAACTCCAATACGTGTTCGGCGTATGGCAACACCGAAGTGTCGCCGCGTTCAGCTAGCACTACGACGCTCGCGCCCCGCGCCCGTACCTCTTGAATGTTGGAGACCATCTTCTCGTGCAACTGCCCGGCACCCGTCGGGGGCACCACCACGAACACCGGCGTGGTCTCGTCGATGATGGCGATAGGGCCGTGTTTCAGTTCCCCGGCAGCGAACCCCTCGGCGTGCAGATAGGCAATCTCTTTCAGTTTCAGCGCGCCCTCCAACGCCACCGCCGATCCGACGTGACGGCCTAGGAAGATGAAATCCTGAGTGGTTTTGAGGGAGTCAGCCAACGCATACACCCGCTCCGCCTGATCTAACACCTGCTGTATCTTGTCGGGGATAGCGCCCAACTCCCCTAGCCAGCGCGATATTTCATCAGCAAACATGGTGCCGCGCACCTGCGCCAAATAGAGCCCCAACAGATACGTTGCGCTCACCTGAGTCAAGAAGCCCTTGGTGGATGCCACCCCAATCTCTGGGCCTGCCCTGGTGTAAAGCACCGCATCGGATTCGCGCGGGATGGTGGCCCCCACCGTATTGCAGATGGCGATAACCCGCGCCCCCTGTGCCCGCGCATACCGGATGGCTTGCAGCGTATCCATCGTTTCTCCGGACTGCGAAATGGTGATACACAAGGTACGGGAGTCAACGATAGGGTCGCGGTAGCGGAACTCGCTTGCTAACTCCACCTCCACGGGCACCCGCGTCCAGTGTTCGATAGCGTATTTGGCCACCAGCCCGGCGTAATACGCGGTGCCGCAAGCCACCACCACAATTTTGTTAGCGAGCCGCAGTTCGGCGGCGTCGATACGCACCTCATCAAGCACCAGCCGCCCATCATCCGTAGTGCGCCCCAGCAACGTATCGGCAACGGCGCGGGGTTGCTCAAAAATCTCTTTGCGCATAAACCAGTCGAAACCGGCCTTTTCGGCGGCAGCGGGGCTCCAATCGACGTGGAAGCGCCGCGTGGGCACCGGGTTGCCCGCGAAATCCGTCACCGTGACCGAACTGCGGGTGATGGTGACCACTTGGTCTTGTCCGAGTTCCAACGCTTCGCGCGTATACGATATGAAGCTCGCCACGTCGGAGGCCACGAAGTTCTCGCCCTCCCCTAAACCCACCACCAGCGGCGAATCGCGGCGCGCAGCCACCACCCGCTCCGAGTCGTGAGCATCCAGCGCCACTAGGGTAAATGCTCCTTTGAGCCGGGCGCACACCAACCGCATCGCCTGAGTGAGGTCATCGCAGGCCGCCAACTCTAAAGCCAACAACTGCGCGGCCGCCTCGGTGTCGGTCTGCGAGATGAACGTGATGCCGCGCGCCTCCAACTCGGCGCGTAACTCCGCAAAGTTTTCAATAATGCCGTTATGGACCAGCGCCACCCGCCCATCAGCGGAGACGTGCGGATGCGCGTTGTTGTCGGTGGGGCCGCCGTGGGTCGCCCAGCGGGTGTGCCCAATACCATGCCCCGACGCTGGCAACGGATGCGCCGCTAGTTCCGTCACCAAACTGGTCAGTTTGCCGGAGCGTTTCGCCACCGCCAGCTTGCCCCCAGCCTCAATCGCAATCCCCGCGGAGTCATACCCGCGATACTCGACACGCTTCAACCCGTCCAGAATCACCCGCGTCGCGTCCTGGGAGCCCACATAACCTATGATGCCGCACATGTGCCAATCCTACCCGCCCCGCAATTTCTGCGTTCACCGGCACTAAACGCCACGCCTAATCACCGAGATACGCCCAACAGCTAGCCGCGTAACGGACTTGAGGTTCGGGTAAGCCCGCAAGCGCGGTATCCTAGTGCGGTGAGCGAATCTGGAGTCGTCTCAGAGCCGACCGCCTCCACCCCATCAGCTAGTCCGTATGTTGACTTGCCGCGTGCGGTGTGGGCAGAGATGGCGGCTTCGACGGCGGTAGTGCTGAATGAGGCTACGTTGGCCAACCTCCGCGGCAGCGGGGATCCCACTAGCGAAGATGATGTCCGGGAGGTGTTCCACCCGTTAGCCGACCTGATAACCCAGTATTGGCGTAATACGGCACACCTGTACCGGGACTCCAACTTGTATCTGGGGCTGGAAGCGGAGCGTACCCCGTTCATCTTGGGCGTGGCAGGCTCGGTTGCGGTCGGGAAGTCCACGGTGGCTCGGCTCATCACCGAGCTGTTGCGGCGCTCCCACGGGCACCCCAAAGTTGACCTCATCACCACCGATGGGTTTCTGCACCCCAATGAGAAACTCATCGCGGAGGGGCTGTTGGAGCGCAAGGGGTTCCCGGAGAGCTACGACTCCCGGGCGATGTTGCAGTTCGTCATCGACGTAAAATCTGGGCTGCCGGAAGTGCCGGTGCCGGTGTATTCGCACAACGTATACGACATTCTGCCGGGGCAGTTCACGGTGGTGCACCAACCCGACATTCTGGTGATTGAGGGCATCAATACGCTGCAACTGCCGCGCCCAGTGCCGGGGGCACGCGAATCCATGCTGTCGATGAGTGACTTTTTCGATTTCTCGGTGTACGTGGACGCTGCCGAAGCTGACATCGTGAGTTGGTAAGTTTCCCGCTTCCTCCGGCTGCGCGCCACCGCTTTTCAAGACCCAGATTCGTATTTTAGGCGTTTTGCCGATTTGGATGATGCCGCCGCTGTCGCCAAAGCCCATCAGGTGTGGGATGAAAC
>JAITED010000166.1 GCA_031282235.1 Propionibacteriaceae bacterium
AGGATGAGCCGCTCCAACTGCGAACGTAACTGCTCCCCCAGCGGCACCCGCGAAGTGGGGTCAATGGAAACAATCACGGCACTAACTCCGGACTCATAAGGGGTGGCGTATCCGAAACCGGCAGCGGCGTATCGGAAGCTAGCGGCGTATCTGCAACCGGCAACGGCACATCGGAAGCTAACGGCGTATTAGAAGTTGTGGAAGGAACAGGTGCAGCCGCTGCGGCGCTAGCGGGTTGATGCCAACCAGCAGGGGGGCGCATCCCTGACCTGACTAGACAAACTATCCCGATGAGCACCGGCACCCAACTCAGCAGCATAGTGAGCGGAACCATCAACCCCACCAAAGTGATGCCGCCCAAATTAGCCCCAGCGTTCGCCCATCCCCACAGCCCCTCGCTGATGAGTGTAACGAACGAGCTGGCCATCAAGGTGGCTGCCAGCATCTCTAACCACACCAGCGCGGTGGTTGAGGTCTGGCGCATCACTTGGTCAGCCGCCGCGCTCAGCGGAGTGAGCAGTGGGCGGGGGCGGTCAGCGATAGCTTTACGCGCCAACTCTGCCACCAACACCAAAACACCAGCAAACGCCACACTGAACAGCAACTGCCACTCGCCTCGCCACAGCAGCAACGCCACCGCTGCTAAAAATGAGCCGCCCGCCACCACTCTGGCCGCCAGTAGTATTCTCGGATTCTCCACTGGTTCCCTGACATCCAATGAAGCAACTCGTGGCCCCCCAACCGGTCGTCGTAGCCGATACAGTTCACTAAAGAGTGCCCCGCACAACACCCCTAACAACCCTGCCACTACTATGTTCATCCCTGGCACTGCGCTCACGCCGTGACAGGTGCTGCCGGAGGCGGTATACGTACAGTCCAAAATCATGTCCTGCTCGTTACCAAACATCGCCACAACCACACTCCAAATAAGGGTGATAACCACTGCGCTAACCCCACCTATACGGCGAAACTCCAGATGCCGCCTAATCAACGTGCGATAAAACTCGCATTCGGACGTCAGCGCCGACGCAGTTAGACCCGGTGCGTCCCAAATTGCGCGCCTCCGAGCGACCAGCCAGTCAATAGTGCGTTTATCATCGCCACGCGCATGGGCATCTAATACGAGCGCCCCCACGATGACTACCACCGTAATCAGCAGGATTATGGCTATCCGCATGTTCGCACCTCTCAAAACTCACCTATTGTTTGTACCACTATTATGGTACATTATTATCATGACGCAAATCCAGGAAACCCAAAACCCGGACACCGCAGCTTTTCAAGCCCTGCTTCCCAAACCGTTATCGCGCGCCAAGTTCCGCGCTTTAATCATCCTTACTACCGTTTTATTGGTAGTAATCGGAGCGGCCGCCCTATACGCCCCGCGCATGTTGCGAACGCACTTGAACATAGGCGGTAACAACCTTGAGACGTATTCAAGTTTGGAAGCACTGCTCGCCTGTGAGCCGGCGAGCGGTGCGGGCGTAGTGCTGGAAGCCGTTCCGGTGCAAAGTTGGGGCTGGCCGGAATCCACAGTGGAGAAACTAACTCTCACGCCGGGCTTTATGCTAAGCGACCCTAACCCTCGCTGGTTTAACACCTGCGCCGACCCCTCGCTTCCCCTCAACACCGACGTCGCCCCAGAGATACTGGGCATCTGGATACTGCCGCTCGAATTGACGGATTCCCTAGACGACGCCGCGCATGTTCTCTGGGAACGCCGGGATAGCGCCAAGTTCAGCACCGATGCGTCCGTTTGGCTGCAACAGCTACAGACCGCTGGCTTTCTGCTTAAATCCGATTACGAACTCCCCCAAACCCTTAACCATGAGCAACGCGCCCTACTGGTCGTTTTAAGCGTCGGCTACAGCGGCCCCCTCCACAATTACGGCACTGAAGTCACCACTCGTAGCATCTTCGCAACCACAACCACCCAAACCCTAACCGCAGGTCAGGGTTGACCCCCTCCCCCGTAGTACGGGTTAGCGCACTACGATTTGGGCTAGCACTTTGCCGATGGGTTCGCGTATCACCAAAGCGCCGCGCAGGTTGCTACCGGCACCGTCCAAGTTGAGCACCGCGAGACGGGAGCCGGTGAAGTGGCGCACCAAACCGGCGGCGGGATACACCACCAGCGACGTACCCCCGATAATCAGCATGTCGGCGGCGCGAATGGCGGCCACCGCGCCAGAGATTATCTCCGGGTCTAAGCCGTCCTCGTATAGCACCACATCCGGTTCGATGATTTTTCCGCAAACGTCGCAGAGCGGCACCATGTCGGCAGCCATCACGTACTCCAAACTGAACGCCTTGCGACACTTGGTGCAGTGGTTGCGCCACACCGAACCGTGCAGTTCCCACACCCGGCGGCTGCCCGCGCGCTGGTGCAACCCGTCGATGTTTTGGGTGATTACGTCGCTGAGCTTGCCCGCCTGCTCCAACTCCGCGAGCTTTAAGTGCGCAGCGTTCGGCTGGGCATCGGGAGCCAGCACCTTGTCGCGGTAGAAACGGTAAAACTCGAACGGCTCTGCCTCAAAGAAACTGCGCGACAGAATCATCTCCGGCGGGTAGTCGTATTGCTGGTTATAAAGCCCGTCCTGACTACGGAAATCAGGGATGCCCGACTCGGTGGAAACCCCCGCCCCGCCGAAAAATACTATCCGACGCGAGCCGTCAATCATCTCTTGTAACGTGTCACTCCCACTCATGCAATCAGGCTAATCGAACCTGCCCCCATTTATCACCAAACCTCCGCATTTGGACGGGTGCTGTCTTGTAGGGGATTACGTATTATTTCCCCATCTCGATGGATTTTTCGTAGCAGGCTTTCATCGCTTCGGTGAATGCGGTACGCAGTTCGTAGCTTTCCAGCACAGATAGCGCCTGCGCTGTGGTGCCGCCGGGGCTGGTGACTAGCTCTTTTAATACGGTGGGGTGCTCGCCGGTTTCCAGCAGCAGCCGCGCGGCGCCCAGCATGGTCTGTTCGGTGAGCCCAGTGGCGATAGCGCGGGTGAGCCCCAACTGCACCCCAGCATCAATCATGGCTTGCGCCACTAGGAAGAAATACGCCGGGCCGCTGCCGGACACCGCCGTCACCGCGTCCTGATACTTCTCCTCAATGACAAGCACTTCGCCACAAGCCGCCATGATGCCCTGCACCAGAGCCACATCGGCGGCGCTGGCGTGGCTACCGGGCGAGATAGCGGACATGCCCGCCCCCACCCGCGCCGGGGTGTTCGGCATCACCCGCACCACGGCGGTTCCATCGGGCACCGCAGCCTCCAGCGTTTTCGTCGTCAGCCCAGCGGCGAGCGATACCAGCAGCGTGTCTGGGCGTAACTGCGCTTCAATTTCGCGCAACACCCCCACCACTTGATACGGCTTGGTGACCACAATCACCACGTCAGCCCCCGCTGCCGCCACCGTATTATCGGAGGTGGTTTCCACGCCATAGCGCTTGGCTAGCAGTGCCAACTTGGGTTCGCTCGGGTCGGATACGATGAGCTGCTCGGCGGGAAATCCCCCTTTCACTAGGGCAGACAACACCGTCTCCCCCATTACACCGCCGCCGAT
>JAITED010000133.1 GCA_031282235.1 Propionibacteriaceae bacterium
CGCCCTACCCGCCTCCGACCTAGCCGTAATCGACGCGGTACTATCCGAGTTCCGCGCCCAGGGGCTACAGTTCCACGGCCTGCGCACCCGCAGCGCCGGTACGCAACGCTTCCTAGACATCCACGTAATAGTCCCCGGCGACTGGAGCGTCGCCCGTGGCCACGAACTAGCCCATAAAGTAGCAGACGCCCTGCGCGCCCACATCCTAGGCCTAGCCGTAGTCACCCACCTAGAACCCATCGGTGCCGTAACCGACGACTGCGTATCTCCCGCGCCGGGGGTGCATGGTGCGGAAACAACTGACCAAAGTAAGGCGCAGGAAATCACCAAGCGGTTTGGAACTGTGGACTATCAGGATGCTTACGACTATAAGAAGTTACGGCAGCGATAACTTGGTTTTGCAGAAGTTGAGAATGGTTGTTGCTTTTTGTAAGGCTGTTTGCGTTTCGGATTCTTCAATGTCTATGTCGCTGGGGTAGCGGGTTTGCACCGCATAGGGTGTTATATCTAGGCAGTCATCAACGATGGTTGTGAAGTCATTGGAATACTTGATGCAGATTCGGCATAACGCACCTAAATCGTGCGTATATGGAGGTGTTTCGCCGTTTTGTATGATGTATGCCTTTAATGCTTTCTCTGCTGATTGTGCGCAAAGGTAGCAAACCAGTTCTAATGGGCGCGGTCTCTTGTTGGCGAATAGGAAGTCGGCGTTTTCTAAATCTTCGGCCGATTTTTGCAACCATTGAGCCGCTATATCATTTTCGCTCATAGAGTAATATCCCTTGCCGGTCGATTGTGCGTTCCAAAGTAATGTGTTGTTTCTTTTCTTCGAAAGCGCTCTGGTAACTTGCTAGTACGTCGATGGGTTTTTCCAGGTTTAATGGGAACAAGGCGTGGTGGATTTGGCGCATGGCTTCTAAAGGACGCATTCCACCGTCGGGAATAATCACAAAAATGTCGTAGTCGCTGTCTTTGTGCGGCTCTCCATAGGCGTATGAGCCGAATAGGTAGATTTTTTCAGTGGGTATGTTTTGGGTGATGGTGCTGGTGATTGCCTCAATTGCAGCGTCCACTTCGGCTGGTGCTCTACTTGTCATTTTGGGAACACCTCCGTCCGGCGCTGTTTTATTGCCCGCTGTAGTTTCTGTGTTGCTGTAATGCTACACGACGTTGTTAATCAAGGTTGTTCAGTTTGTTCGTGGTCGGGGGATTTGCGGGATAAAAGTGGTTTGGTGTCGGGGAGTACCGCTAAAGCGGGGTGGCAGTGTTATCTTCGGAGCAGGGGGGAGTGGCAGAATGGCCGGTATGACTGAAACTCCTAAGCGTATTGTGCCCAGTTGGGACGAGTATTTTTTGCAGATTGCGGCTACGGTTAGCCAGCGGGCTAAGTGTGTGCGCCGCCAAGTGGGGGCGGTGTTGGTGGTTGACAAGCGGATTATCGCTACGGGGTATAACGGGGCTGCGCCGGGGCATCCGGACTGTTTGGATGGCGCTTGTCCGCGCGGGCGGCTGGGCTATGACGTGGTGCCAGCTTTCAGCGATTACGATATGCCGGGCACTCCGGGGTTCTGCATCGCTATCCACGCCGAAGTGAACGCGCTGCTGTTCGCCACCCGCGACACGCAGGGCGCCATCGCTTACACCACTGATGAGCCTTGCCCAGGGTGCCGCAAGGCTTTGGCTGCCGCTGGCATCAGCCGCGCTGTCTGGCCAGAGGGCGAATACTCCGCCGATGAGCTGGTGGCGTGGAACTTGTGACGTATGCCCCTAGTCAGGGCGTTTTAGTCAATCAAATCGTCTAGGGTTTCTGCGTCCGTGCTGACGGCGGAACCGGCTTTAGTTTCGATGTCGTAGTAGTGATACAGCATTATTTCAGTTTCGGAGGTGAGGTGGCCGTTGGGGTCTACGCTGGGGGAATCGCGGATTAGGGCGGCGCTGTAGGGCACGGTGATTACGCTAGCGGCGGTGCTGGTGGCGGTGGCGGGGAGGATTTCGGCTTCGGCTAGCGGTACGAACACCTCTTTAGAACCCAAAAATCCGATACGGACGCTCACCCAGCGGGGTAAGCCGTTGCGGTCGTCTTGGTAAACCTGCCCCACCGAGCCGACGCGCACCCCGTCGCGGTCTACGACGCTAGCGCGTATCAACTCTGCGACGCTCGCCACTGTTATCCCAGCCATCGGTTCACCTCCGGATGTTGACATCGAGGGTGGGGGCATCGCCGTAGAGCAGCCGTACTCTCGGCATACCCTCTGTGGTGATGAGCCGCACCTTGATGTGATGGTTGTTCATGATTACCGAAGTGATGATAATTGCAGACAACCCCACTGCGACTACGCCAAACAGCACCGTGGAGTTCGGGCTTACGTGGTCGCCCAGCCAACCGACCACGGGGGAGACCACCGGGGTGATGCCGGTCATCATCACGCCCCAAATCATCATCACTCGACCGCGCATCTGCGGCAGGGTGGCGGTTTGCAGCATCGAGTTTGCCCCCAGCAGGCTAGCGACCACCGCCAGCCCAATCGGCACTTGTAGCAGGGCGAAAAGGTTGAAATAAGGGCTATACGCTGCGGCTAGGGAACACACTGTGTACACCACCATGCCGCCCAAGATGTAGCGCATCCGGAAGCCGCCGGTTTTAGCGGAGATGATGGCGGCTGCCAGTGCCCCCAAACCCATCAGCGTGCCCAGAATGCCGTATTCGCCCGCTCCGCGTCCGTATTCTTGGGTGGCCATCACGGCGTTCGAGATGGTGAAGTTGAACCCTAAACCGCCCACTGCCGCGCCGATAGCGATAAGCACCATCAGGTCGGAGCGGTGCTTGAGGTAGCGCAACCCCTCCAGCAGCCCGGCGCGTTTGCCGGTTTGGGTGGGCGCGGGGTGCAACAGTTCGCGTTTCAAGGTGATGAGCGCGATGGCCATAGTGGCGAAGCTGGCGGCGTCCACAAAGAAAACCGGCCAAGTGCCGAACGCCAAAATCAACAGCCCAGCCACGCCGGGGCCGAACAACCGCGCCGAGTTCCACGAGGCCGAGTTGAGGCTGATGGCGTTGGGTAAATGCTTGTTGCCGACCACTTCAGATACGAAAGCCGCCCGCGCCGGAGAGTCGAATGACCCGGCGGTGCCGTCGATGAACGCAATCAGATATACGTGCCACAGCTCGATGTGCCCGGTGAGTTGCAAGGTGGCCAAAAGCAGCGCATCTATCCCCATAACCACCTGCGCGAGCAGCAGGATGCGGCGTTTCGGGAACCGGTCAGCGAACGTACCCGCTATCGGCACCGTGAGCAACGTGGGCAGAAACATCAGCGCGTTTACGTATCCTAAAGCCGTAGCGCTGCGGTCGGTGAGCACCATCAACACCAACCACGATTGCCCGGTGCGCGCCATCCACGTTCCGATGTTGGACGCGGTAACTCCGATGAAGTATTTGCGATAGTTAGGTATGCCAAGCGATGACAGCACCCCATCCGTAGCGGTCATACGCCCCACCCCAGTGCGTAGCCGTTTCAACAAGGGAAGTCGCTCTCCAGTCACTCGCTTAAGCCTACGCTCCCACCCCAAAGTTTTACCTTTTGGACACCCAACAGACCACTCTCAAATGGCAATACTTTCCAAATAGTTGCTATCCTGTTCCTCAAGTCGCCCCACGAGTACGAATCCAGACACCGTACTCGTGGGGCGCATCCTTATCCTGACTTTTTCTACCCCAAATCAAACGCCGCCAACGCGCGCCAGTTCGTGAAATGAATCCCCTGCAGCACAGTCCCGTCTGGGCCGTCGTAAATGACCTGCCGGTTGCTGATGGGGCTGTCTGGCGGGTTGAAGTTTTGGATAGTGGAAGCGAATTTGCGGTTGGCGGTCTGCGCCGACTTAATTTCGTATAATGACATTTTCCCTTGCCAATGGGTTATTAGGTCTATTTCGGCTGCGGAGGAGGTTTCGGTTCGCCAATACGAGATGGGCGGATTAATACCTTGCGCGAAAAACCGTTTCGCAAACTCGGCGATTATGGCGTTCTCGAATATGTGCCCCCGCTCCGGGCTGGCTAGCAGTGCGTCCGGGGTGGTTAGTCCGAGTAGGGAGCACAGCAAGCCGGTGTCGTAGAAGTAGAGTTTTGGGGCTTTTATGATGCGTTTGCCGAGGTTGGTGTGCCAGGGCGAGAGCCGGAAGATGAGGTAGCTGCTTTCCAAAATGGCTAGCCAGGAGCTGATAGTGCGAGCATCCGCGCCTATTTCTCTGCTGATACCGGCGAGGTTGAGCGGACTGCCGACGCGGGTAGCGAGGAGTTGCAGAAAGTTAGTGAAACGGATTAGGTCACGTACACCGGTTTCGGCGCGTACGTCGCGCTGTACGTAGGTGGTTAGGTAGCTGGGGAAAAAATCTTGCGGGGTCATGTCGCCGGTTGCGATAAGCCGGGGGTAGCCGCCGTTGAGCATCCAAGTGTCGGCAGTGGTGGGTTGCTGCGCGGGCGGCTGTTCGCGGAGCGACAGCGGGGGTAGGGTGAGCACTCCCACTCGCCCGGCCAGTGATTGTGATATGGCGCGGAGCATCAAGAAGTTTTGGGAACCGCTGAGAATGAATCTGCCCGGTTTCTGGTTGGAGTCGATTTCAACTTGGAGATACGAGAAAAGGCTGGGCGCGCGCTGGGCTTCGTCGATTATCACGTCAGCCCCGCCCAACCGGTTGATGAAGCCGCGGGGGTCGTCGGTGGCTTCCTCCTGCAGGTCGGTTTGTTCCAGATTGAGATAGCGATGGTTGGGGAAAGCGTGCTGCAGCAGCGTGCTTTTACCGGCTTGCCTAGGGCCCGTTAGAAAGATGGCGGGGAACAGCCCGGCCAGTCTGACTAGGGTGGGAGTGAGTTCCCTTTCAATGTACATCGTTAATCCTGCTAGTTCAGTTGTGGTGTGCGGTTGCTGTCGCCTGCTACGTATAGACATTTCTGGTTGCCTGTAATTGTGTGGCGTGCTGCAAATCCTACATTAGAAAGTCCGGAAATCATACATTAGCGAGCCCGGAAATCCTACATTAGCGAGCCCGGAAATCATGCATTAGCGGGGGCCGGGGAGAAGTTTTTGGTGGGGATGGGGGTTTGTGGCGGTGGGTAATGGCATCGGGTGCGGTTTTGTAGCACAATCGGTACTCATACCTTTGGTAAAACGTATAGGAGCGCTATGACTACATTTGACCAAGCGGAGCGGTTGCGTGGGGTGCGCTATGACGTGCGCGGGCCGAATATGGTGGAGGCGCAGCGGATGGAGGCGCGCGGCGAGCGTATTTTGAAGCTCAACATTGGGAACTTGGCACCGTTCGGGTTCCGGGCGCCGGAGTCGATGTTGCGCTCTTTGGTGGAGAATCTGGTGGACGCGGAGGGGTACTCCGATTCGCGGGGCATCTTCTCGGCGCGCACTGCGGTGATGAACTACTACCAAAGCCACGGGTTGGATGTGGACGTAGACCAAGTGTGGCTGGGCAACGGGGTTTCCGAGTTAATCTCGATGGTGCTACAGGCGATGCTCAACCCCGGCGATGAGATTCTGATTCCGGCACCGGACTATCCGCTGTGGACGGCGCAGGTGACGCTCTCCGGCGGCACTGCGGTGCACTACTTAAGCGATGAAACGAACGGCTGGATACCAGATTTGGACGATTTGCGTTCCAAAATCACCCCCCGAACCCGGGCAATTGTGATTATCAACCCCAACAACCCCACCGGGGCGCTCTACCCCAGCGCCACAGTGCAGGCGATAGTTGATATGGCGCGTGAGCACAATTTAGTGTTGCTCTCCGATGAGATTTACGAAAAAATCATCTACCAAGGCAGTCACATCCACACCGCGACGCTGGCCGGTTCCGACGTATTGACCTGTACATTCTCGGGGCTTTCTAAAGCGTATCGGGCGTGCGGATGGCGTGCGGGTTGGGTGGTGGCCACCGGCCCGCTACACAAAGCGGAATCGCTCCTAGAAGGGCTAACGCTGCTGGCCAACATGCGTATGTGTCCCAACGTTCCGGCACAGCACTCGATTCAGACGGCGCTCGGCGGCTACCAGTCCATCGAAGATTTAGTGAAACCGGGCGGGCGGATGTACGACCAACTCCGCTTAGCAGCCGACCTGCTGAACGCCATCCCGGGGGTGAGTTGCGTGCCAGCCAAAGCTGCCCTCTACCTGTTCCCCAAACTTGACCCTGAGGTGTACGACATCCCCGACGATGAGGCGTGGGCGCTTGACCTGCTGCGGAAGCAGAAACTGTTGGTGGGGCACGGCACCGGCTTCAACTGGCCGCATCCTGACCACTTCCGGTTGGTGGCGCTGCCCGAGGAGGAGATGCTGCGCGAGGGCATCAGACGTTTGGCGGCCTACTTGGAGACGATTAGGTGAACCCTGCGCCCGCTGCGCCCCCGAAGCGCTGTGATTTGGTGGTGGTGGGAGCTGGCCCAGCTGGCACAGCCGCCGCCATCACCGCTGCCCGCGCCGGATTGAATACAGTGCTGCTTGACAAGGCAGTATTCCCGCGTGATAAGACCTGCGGCGATGGTCTCACCCCGCGGGCGGTGCGCGCTTTAGAGCGGTTGGGGGTGCCGACCACCGGGATGCATCCGGTACGGGGGCTGCGTATCCGCGTCTCCCAGCCAGAATACGATGGGCGCTCGCGTCCCGCTGCGATGATGAAATACGGGGTGCGCGGCGCTGATTTTAATGACGGCTACTCCGGGCGAACCTATCTATTCCCGTGGCCGGAGCTGAAAGAGCTGCCGAATCGGGCGTATACGCTTAGGCGTCGCGAGCTGGATGCGCTGTTACTGGCCCACGCCCGCGCCGCCGGGGCTGAGGTGCTGCTGCATACGGCGGTCACTGCGCCGCTGCTTGACTCGGGGCGTATCGTCGGTGTGACCACCGCCACTGGGGCTAATATCCGCGCTGCCGCCGTGATTGCTGCCGATGGCGCTGGGTCACGTTTAGCGTTGGCGGCGGGGTTGCCGCGCCGGATGGAACGCATTCGCGGGGTCGCGCACCGGACGTATTTCCAAAGCCCGCTGGCTGCTGACGACTACTTGGAACTGCATCTTGGGCTTAACGACGCCACCGGGCACCAAATGCCGGGGTACGGCTGGCTGTTTCCGCTCGGTGACGGCACGGTGAACGTCGGTGTGGGGATGCTTTCCACCGCGCCTACATTCCGCAGCACCGATTATCGGCAACTGCTGACGGATTGGACAGCGGGCCTGCCGCCGCAGTGGGGTTTGAGCGCGGAACATCGTATCTCGCCCATCTCTGGGGCACTGCTGCCGATGACCCTAGACCGCCCGGTGACCTATCGACAGGGGCTGCTGCTGGTGGGGGATGCCGCCGGTTTAGTGAACCCCGGCAACGGTGAGGGCGTGGATTACGCGCTGGAGTCCGGCGTAATGGCCGCCGATGCCGTAATCGCTGCCGCCCGCGCCGGTTTCGGCACTCTGAGCGCAGAGCAAGAGTTATTTAATTACGTCCTACGGCTCCGGGCTGAGTTCGGCGGCCACCAGCGGCTAGGTATCATATTCGCCCACCTGATAGCCAACCCGCGCATAATGCAAGCCTGCCTGCGCCTAGGGCTCCCAAACTCCACCATAATGCACCTAGTCAACAAGCTATTAGGCAACCTATACGACCACAGCGGTGGAGACTGGGCAGACAAGCTGCTCACCTGGCTAGAGCGCGCCGTCCCCAGCGCCTAACCTTGCTCTCTTTAGCGTTTGCCCTCCTTAGCATCTAATCTCCTCATCTTCTCCCCGCTTACCTTTTCTTTCTCGCTTCT
>JAITED010000142.1 GCA_031282235.1 Propionibacteriaceae bacterium
TTACGTTTAAGGATTCGTTCGGTTTCTTTGTAACTCAGCGGGAGGAAACCGCTAGCCAGAGCAGCTTTACGGAAACCGGATTCGCGGGCAGCCAACTGCAGCCCGCGCCGTATCAACACCGGGATAGGTTTACGGTGTTTAGCTACGTCGCGGTAGAAGCGCCGCCACCAGTTGCCGATACGGCTACGGTCTATCCAGATGGGGGTGACGGGCAGCGCGCGGGCGCGGCAGGGGCCGAGCAGTTCCGTAGCGAACACCCCCTCGGCGATGATGCCGGTTGTCGTATCCGGTAGGGCGAGGTCGCGTTTCCCCACTGCGCGGGAGATTGAGATGTCATACGCGGGTATGCTCACCCGTCCGGTGCGCGCCAACGTCAACAGCGCATCGGCGGCGGCTTCCGCATCCCAAGTGCGTGGGTCGTCCCAGTCGATGAAACCGCCGGGGGCGCGGGGCATGTCGGGGGCATCCTCATCGAGGTAGAAGTCGTCCAGCCGCAACATGAAGTGTCCGGAGCGTTGCGCCAGCCGTGATTTGCCGGAACCGGAGGGGCCAGCCAGTAGGAACACTTGCCTGCTGCTCTCGACCACGCAGTAAGCCTAGCCGCAATCAGGCAATCCCGGCTACGGCGCGGCGCTATCCGAATGCGATAACTCAGTTTTCGTTAGGGCGGGTGCGGTATTTGCTGTATAGGTCGGCCAGTTTGTCGGCACCGAGGTCGCCGGTTTGGTCGTCCGCGAGCACCACCCAGAGCGCAAAATATACGAGTATCGCAGTGCCGATAGTGATGAGCGAAGCGCCGATGAACACCAAGCGCACGATGTTGGCGTCCACGTTCAGAAACTCTGCCAACCCCCCGCACACCCCGGCGATGATCTTATTCTTATGCGAACGGCGCAACTTCTTTAATGCCATGCGCTCAGTCTATTAGCCGGAGGTATTGCTTGGGTACTTCCCCCGTCATGCTGCACTTAAGTGCGCGTAGCACGGCCAAGGGTGGGAGCGTCAGAGAGGGTTTTGTCGGTAGGGGCGGGTAAGCTCGGACAAACTATGCAGACAGATTTACTTTCCGACTTGAATCCTGAGCAGCGCGCAGCGGTGGTGCATCAGGGGACTCCAGTGTTGGTGGTGGCGGGGGCGGGCTCCGGCAAAACTCGGGTGTTGACTAGGCGTATTGCGTATTTGATTCGGGAACGCCACGTTGACCCGGCTTCGGTGTTGGCGATAACGTTCACCAACAAGGCGGCGGGGGAGATGCGTTCCCGCGTGGTGGATTTGGTGGGGCGCTCTGCTAACTGGATGTGGGTGTCCACGTTCCACTCGGCCTGTGTCCGGATGCTGCGCGCCGATGGCGACAAAATTGGGTTGCGGCGCTCTTTCACCATCTACGATGATGGCGATTCGCGGCGGCTGATGGGGATGGTGCTGCACGAAATGGGGGTGGACACCAAACAGGTGAGCCCGCGCGCCGTGCTCGGGTGGGTGTCGACGATGAAGAACAACCTAGTGGGGCCGGTGGCGGCTGCGGCGCAGGCCCCCAAGTTTGGTGTGGGGCGGCACAACGGCGATGCTTATCGGCAGTATCAGGAACGGTTGACGGCGGCCAATGCGCTAGATTTCGACGACCTGCTGTTCTATACGGAACTGTTGTTGCGCGAAGTGCCTAGCGTGCGCGAAGCCTACCGTCGCCGTTTCCGGCACATTTTGGTGGATGAATATCAAGACACCAACCTGGCGCAGTACGAACTGATTCACCACCTCTGCGCCCCCGCAGACCGGGGCGACCCGACACAGGTGAGCGCCCCAGAGCTGCTAGTGGTGGGGGATTCCGACCAATCCATCTACGCTTTCCGCGGGGCGACCATCCGTAACATTCTTGACTTTGAGCGGGATTTCCCCGGCGCGGAAACGATTCTGTTGGAGCGCAACTACCGCTCTACCCAAACCGTGCTGAACGCAGCGAACGCCGTCATCTCTAAAAACATCGGCCGTCCCGCCAAAAACCTCTGGACAGACGCAGCCCCGGGGGATCGGATTGAGGTGTACGCAGCGGAGGATGACCGCGACGAGGCGCGCTGGATTGTGCAACGTCTCAGCGACCTAGCCGCCAAGCGCACCGGCAGTTATAACGAGACTGCGGTGATGTATCGCACCAACTCGCAGTCGCGGCTCATTGAGGATGAGTTTGTGTCGCGCGGGGTGCCGTATCGCGTCATCGGCGGGGTGCGCTACTACGACCGCCGCGAGGTGCGCGACGCTTTGGCGTATCTGCGCGCCATCGTCAACCCCGACGACGACGTGAGCGTGCGCCGTATTCTCAATACGCCGAAGCGGGGCATCGGAGCCACCACCGAGGCGGCCATCGCCGACTTCGCTCGCCGCCACCAGTTGAGTTTCGGGGCGGCTTGCGAGCGCGCCAGCGACATCGGGCTTAGCGCTGCCGCGTATCAAAGGGTGCGGGAGTTCGCCGCGCTGCTGGCCGAACACCGCACTATGCTCGCAGACGGCGTGGTGGCCTACGACATTGTGGCCTCCATTCTGGAGCGTTCTGGGCTGCTGGCAGACCTGCGCGGCTCCACCGACCCGCAGGATGAGGGGCGGTTAGAAAACTTGGAACAGTTGACCGCTTTGGCCGCAGAGTTCGTCGCCGAGGTGAACGCCCTAGCACTGGATGGAGGGCTGGACGGAGAACCAGACGGGGAGCCGAGTGGGGAACTATACGGGGAACCGAGCGAAGGTTTAACCGAACGCGATACGCCAACAACCACTCTCGCCCCAGCAGTTGACGATTCACTAGGGGCTTTCCTAGAGCGTATCGCGCTCGCTTCCGACACCGACCAGATACCAGACTCCGGCGAGGGCGTAGTGACTCTGCTGACGCTGCACGCCGCTAAAGGGTTGGAGTACGACGACGTATTCATCGCAGGTTGGGAGGAGGGGCTATTCCCACACTCCCGCTCCAGTGACAGCCCGGATGAACTCGCTGAGGAGCGCCGACTCGCTTACGTCGGGCTCACCCGCGCCCGCAAGCGGCTGCATTTAACGTTCGCGGAGAAGCGGTTCACTTGGGGCACTCCGGCGTATAACCCGCTCTCAAGGTTCCTAAACGACATCCCAGAAGAACTGGTCAAGTGGATACGCCACCCCCACGCGCTCCCAGATACGGGATACGACGACAGCACGGCTCGCCGCAAAACCAGTTGGCGGGCGCGCGGTGGCGCTTGGTGGGAGTCCGAAAGTGATACCTCCAGCGAAGCGGGGCGCGTATTTGGGAGTGGAGGGCGCAGCGAACTTGGGGCAGGGGATGGCTTTGCGGAGCGCGAAAGGTTTGGGCAACGTGCCGCTTCCACCGCATCCCGGGGGTCTACTGCCGTGTTGGAGGTGGGCGACCGGGTGAATCACGCGACGTTCGGTCTCGGCAAGGTCGTAGAAGTGGCCGGTAAACCGGGGGAACAGCGGGTTAGCGTAGATTTCGGTTCGGCGGGGATAAAACGGCTCGCCGTACAGTACGCACCCCTAGAGAAACTGTGAAGTTGGGGAGCGGCTCACTTGGTGGGC
>JAITED010000200.1 GCA_031282235.1 Propionibacteriaceae bacterium
CGCTGCGCGCCACCGCTGTGGGGGCGGCGCGCACCGCTGAGGAACTGGGCAAAGCGTTCCCGGAGTATCGGCTGATTGACAGTTCCGGAGACCATGTGGTGCCAGAAATCGGCTCCCAAGCGGTGTTGGTGGTGGCCACTCCCGGTGGGGAACCCGTAGCCACGGGGGGTTACGCCGCTGCCGCGCTACTGGATGCTGACCTGATGTTGGCGCGTCCGGAACTGCGCACCGCCGAAGATACGTTGCGCCGCTGGTTTCAGGTGAGCGCCCTAGTGCGCCCCGAGGGGCGCATCGTGGTGGCAGGCAACGCAGCGCACCCCGTAGTACAAGCCCTAATTCGCTCCGACCCCGCGGGGTTTGCTTCCCGCGAACTCTTAGAGCGCCTAGCGGCACACCTGCCCCCCGCTTGGCCAGTAGCCGAAATCTCAGGTGAGCCCACCGCCGTAACCGCATTCTTGGAGCGGCTCACCCTCCCCGCCGCCGCTGAACTACTAGGCCCTATGCCGGTGTTTCCCCCCAATGCTCCCGGTGAACAAACCATCCGAGCTATCGTGCGTATCCCCCCCGGCGGTCTCCGACCCCTAGCCGCCGCCTTAAAATCCGCCGCTGCCGCTAGCTCCGCCGCCAAAGTCCCAGCCCTTTACACCGTATCCATAAACCCCATAAACTTCCGCTAGTTCTGCCCCCTGCGAGGGAGGGGGCTTTAGAGGAATCATTTGAAGCCCCCTTTCCTAAAGGGGGTGCCGCCGTAGGCGGCGGGGGTTATTGGTGAGTGGTGTGGGGAGATAACCCCCGTCAGGCTGCGCCTGCCACCCCCTTCGGGGAAGGGGGCTGATTTGGTGAGTGGTGTGGGGAGATAACCCCCGTCAGGCTGCGCCTGCCACCCCCTTCGGGGAAGGGGGCTGATGGTACCGGGGGCAGCAGCTTTAATTGGGGTTTGGCTGGTAGGCTCAAATGTTATGAGTCAAGAGGTTTTTGAGAAGTACGAATCTAACGTGCGTTCGTATTCGCGCACGTTCCCCACCGTATTCACTTGGGCTAAAGGTTCGCTGCTACACGATACTGCCGGGCGGGAGTTTATTGATTTCTTCAACGGCGCGGGGGCGCTAAACTACGGCCATAACCCCGATTACATCAAAGCTAAGCTGGCTGCGTATCTGGAATCCGACGGCATCATGCACGCGCTGGATATGTACACCGTGCCCAAAGCCGAGTTCATCGAATACTTTGAGACAAAAATCCTGGCTCCGCGTGGGTTAGATTACAAAATCATGTTTACTGGCCCTACCGGTACTAACGCCATCGAGGCGGGGTTGAAGCTGGCGCGCAAAATCACGGGGCGCACAGGCGTATTCGCTTTTCAAGGTGGCTATCACGGCATGACCCTTGGGGCGTTGGCGCTCACAACGGATGCCGGTTCGCGCGCCGGAGCTGGCGTGCCGCTGGGGAACGTCACGCACCTACCGGCGCCGTATCAATACGGCGAGGAGTTCGCGCTCACCTACTTTGAGGATCTCATCACGTATGACCACTCCGGTGTGGAGCTACCGGCGGCGCTGGTGGTGGAGACGGTGCAAGCCGAGGGGGGAGTGCATGTGTTCAGCGCGGCGTTCCTGCAAGGGCTGGAGCGCATCTGCAAGCAGTACGGCATCCTGCTGCTGGTCGATGATATTCAGGTGGGGTGTGCGCGCACGGGTCGGTTTTTCAGCTTTGAGCGCGCTGGTATCCACCCCGACATCGTGGCGGTGTCGAAATCTATCGGCGGTTACGGTATGCCGCTGGCGCTGCTGCTGTTCCGTCCCGATATGGATATCTGGAAACCGGGCGAACACAACGGCACTTTCCGAGGCAATCAGCTCTCTATCGTGGCCGCCAAAGCGGGGCTGGAGGTGCTGCTGCAAGACCGGGTAGAGGCCGGTGTGGCCGAGCGAGAGGCCATCGTGCGCGACTTCCTGCTGCAGGAGGTGGCGAATATCCCCGGCGTGAAAGAGGTGCGCGGCATCGGGCTCATCTGGGGTGTTGATTTGGGCAGTGATGCGCTGGCTGGGGCTGCCAGCAAAGCGGCGTATCAGGCGGGGCTCATCATGGAGCGCGCCGGGCGCGACAACTCGGTGTTGAAGATTATGCCCAGTCTGGTGATTCCGCTGGATACGCTGCGACAAGGGCTAGAGATTGTGGCGCATAGCGTTAATACGGCGCTGGCTGGGGTGAGCAGCGTCTAATGGGCGCGGGGGGGGCGTATTTACATACGAAAGCTGCGCTTGAGGTAACGAATCTAGGAAGCACGAGCATGAGGTTTTTAATCGCGTTGTGGGCGGCGAAAATATCTGCGCGGCTGCTGCGGTTGCTGCGCCGTAACGCTAGCCAGTTCCCCGGCAAGTTGGCGATGCAGCTCTGCCCCGACTTTTTGGGGCGTATCGGCAAGCCAGCGCGGATTATCGCCATCACCGGCAGTAACGGTAAAACCACCACCACCAATTTCATCGCCGATACGCTGGCCGCTAGCGGAGTACGGCTGCTCTCCAACAAGCTCGGTTCCAACCTAGAGGCGGGCATCGCCACGTCGCTGGCGTTGGGGGCGACGCTCAAAGGCGCGGCGAGCGCCCCGGTGGCGGTGTTTGAGGTGGACGAGCGGGCGTCAAGACTCATCTACGCCCGTATCACGCCGGAGATACTGCTGGTGACTAACCTCACCAACGACACTATCAAACGCAACGCCCACCCCGAGTACATCCGGTGGATTATCGAATCGGCGCTGCCCGCCAGCACCAAACTGGTGCTCAACGCCGACGACCCGGTGAGCCGCGAGCTGGGGGCGACGCAACCGGAGCGAGTGTTTTTTGCCGTAGACAGCGCCGCTGATTATCGCTGTCTACGGCAAAAAACACTCGCTCTGGTTGCGTCGCCCCCAGCTCGCGGCTCACCGGGTCGTCGGCGTTGAGCACCAGTTTGGTGCTGGCAGGCAGCGCCGAGTCGATAATCCACCGGATGTATTCGGGGTGGGCGTTG
>JAITED010000201.1 GCA_031282235.1 Propionibacteriaceae bacterium
TACAGCGTCGGGGTCGGCAGCAGAATATACGGCGGAACCGGCTACGAATACGTCGGCACCGGCTTCGGCGCAGCGGGCGATGGTATCTGCGGAGATGCCGCCGTCTATCTGGATGGCGATTTCGGCTCCGCTGCGGCGAATGATTTCACGGGTACGACGAATCTTCGGCAGTACCGCGTCTAAAAACTTTTGACCACCGAACCCTGGCTCCACGGTCATCAACAGAATCTGGTCAAACTCGGTGATGAGGTCGGCGTATGGCTCAATGGGGGTGGCGGGTTTCAGACCCAGCGCCACCCGCACTTTAAGCCGTCTGATTTCGCGCGCTAAACGTATCGGAGCTTTGGCGGCCTCCGCATGAAACGTGAGCGTCTCGGCGCCCGACTCCGCGGCGTACACCGGCGCCCAGCGGTCAGCATCCTCAATCATCAGGTGCAGGTCGAACGGTTGCGTGGTCACTTTGCGCAGCGCTTGAATCACCGGCAGGCCGAACGTGAGGTTGGGCACGAAGTGGTTGTCCATCACGTCCAAATGAAAACCATCGGCTGCCGGAACTCGGCGTATCTCGGCTGCCAAATCCGAGAAATCGGCGGTCAGGATGCTGGGCGTAATTTTCATTTCCACGTTCCTCAGCCTAGTAGCCCTTTCGCGCTAGCGCTAGAAACATCGCATCTGTGCCGTGGCGATGCGGCCAGAGTTGTACGAATCTGGGGTCGGTGGCGGCAGCAGCATCCGGCACTTCGGGGAGGAGAGCGGGTGCGTCCAGAATAGTCAGCGGGGCATCGGCTACGGCTTCGTATACGATGGCCGCCGTCTCCAGCGGGTGCGGCGAGCAGGTAATCCAAGCGATTACTCCACCGGGGGCGGTGGCTCGGATAGCCGAATCCAGCAGGGCGCGCTGCAATGCGCGCAGCTCATCGACTGACTCTGGGGTGCGCCGCCAGCGGGCATCGGGGCGACGGCGCAGCGCTCCCAAACCGGAGCAGGGCGCATCCACCAGCGTGAGGGCGAACGTATCGGCTTGCCAGGGCGCGTTGCGTGCGTCGGCGGTGATAACTAAATGGTTGTGACTCGTATACGCGCGCAGCGCTTGCGCTACCAACTGCGCGCGATGCGGCTGCACCTCACTCGCAAGCAGGCGGGTGTTCCACTCCAACGCCAGACCTGCCAGCAGCGCCGCTTTCCCACCTGGCCCGGCGCACATATCCAACCAAGGGGCGATTACGGGAGGTGCAGGGAGTGCAGAGGATACGAGGGGTGTTAGTTCATCCGTATCGGTTGCAGTGACGGCGCGTAGCGCTCGTATCGCCGCTAGGGTGACCAACTGCGAACCCTCATCCTGCACCCCAACCAACCCGGCGCGAAGTTCGGGGAGCGTGGCGGGGTTGCCGGGGCGGATGATGCCGAACGGCGAATACGGGGTGGGCTGGCCGCCAGCGGAGTCCAGCAGCGTAGCGCGCCCAATAAGTCCGGGGCGGATGGCTAACACTGGTGTCGCCGGGGTGTTATCCGCCTCCAACAGGGCGGGCAGTTCGGATGCGGGGACGAGCCCCGCGAACACTTCAACTATCCACTTCGGGTGGGCGTATCTGAGCGCCAACGCGGACAACTCGTCTAACCCCGCGGTGAGTAGGTCTAACCACTGCGCGGTGGTGCGCTCATAAATACGCCGCATGATGGCGTTCACTAACCCGCTCACCCGCGCCCCCACTGCGCTACGCGCCAGCGTCACGGTTTCGGAGACCGCCGCATGGGCGGGCACCCCGAGCCAGAGTTGTGCCGCCCCTAACCGCAGCACGTCGCGCACCGCTGATTCGAGTTTGTTTACCGGACGACCAGCCGCAGCCGCTATCACCGCGTCTAAAGTTCCTTGTAAACGGCAGGTAGTGTTCACCAAATCGGTCACAAAAGCCGTATCTCTTGCAGCTAGCGCCGTATCGCGCAGCAGCTCCGAGAGCACCAGATTTGCGTACCCTCCCCCAGCGTTAATCGTGCGCAACGCCTGAAATGCGCTGCATCGTGCCGTGCGGGTGCTGGAGTTTTTGGGGATACGTCGCGCTGCCCGTTTGGAATCACTCAAAGCATTCCCCCGCGACAACGCGCGTCCCGCGCGCCCAATCCGCACCGGTTAGCACGGCTTTTCCTACGGCTTGCACCGCATCGAGACGCAGTGCGCCTCCGGCACCGCACCCAACTAACAGGGCATGTTTGCTGGGGGCGAGTTCACCGGGAGCTAGTGGGGCGTGGTCGTCGGTCACGACTGTGGCACGTAAAACTTTCAACCGTTGACCGCGAAACAGTGTCCACGCACCGGGGTTGGGGTTAGCTCCCCGTATCAAACCTCGCACGCTGTAGTCGGGTTGGCTCCAATCCAGCCCAGTATCTGCGACCGTGAGTTTCGGTGCTAGCGTGATGCCGCTGCTCGGTTGTGGTGTCGGCTGCACGCCAGCGGCGATGTCAGCCAACGTAGCCACTAACTCCCCCGCTGCCAACTGCGATAGCCGCTCCAGCAACTCCCCCGCGTTCTCCGTATCCCCAATTTCGGTGCGCAGTTGTCGGAATACGGGGCCCGCGTCCATCTCGGCCACCAGTCGGAAAGTGGTAACCCCAGTCTCCTGTTGGTTGTCAATCAGCGCCCGCTGCACTGGCGCCGCCCCCCGATAAGCGGGCAGTAACGAAAAGTGCGCATTCACCCAGCCGTACTGGGGTACGCCGAGCAGCACATCGGGCACTAGCGCTCCCCAAGCCACCACTACCGCCACTTCCACACCCAACTCGCGCACCGCCCGTATAAACTCCGGTTCACTAGCCCGCACTGGCCGCAACACCGGAATCCCCTTATCAGCCGCCGCTAGCGCCACCGCCGACGGTGTTAGCACGCGCCCCCGCCCCGTAAACGCATCCGGTTTGGTAGCCACCGCCGCCACCTCATGCCCCGCAGCCAGCAACGCCTCTAAACTCGGCACCGCCACCTCGGGCGACCCAGCAAACAGCACTCTCACAATCCCTAAGCCTACAGCGGCTTAAAGCCCCCTTCCACGAAGGGGGTGGCAGGCGCAGCCTGACGGGGGTTACCTCCCCACACCACTCACCAATAACCCCCGCCGCCTACGGCGGCACCCCCTTCAAGAAGGGGGCAAAAAACGACTTAAAGCTCCCCTCCCTCGCAGGGGG
>JAITED010000024.1 GCA_031282235.1 Propionibacteriaceae bacterium
CGTGGATTTTAGTGTGGGTTCTAGTTAAGTGTACGGGAATTGCGCGGATGCGGCTGTCTCCATACGGGTTGAAGCCGGGTTTAGCGCAAATTGGGGGTTCACGGGGTTCACGGGGTTCAGGGATGGCGCGCCAAAACCTCTCTGGCCAGCGAGCGATACGCGCTAGCACCGCTGGATGAGGGGGCGTAGGTGGTGATGGGTTCGCCCGCGACAGTGGTCTCGGGGAACTTCACTGTGCGGCGTATTACCGTATGAAACACCTTGTCATCGAACTCTCCCAGCACCCTATCCAGCACTTCGCGGGAGTGTACCGTGCGGTTGTCGTACATGGTGGGCAGGATGCCTATCAGCGTGAGCGCCGGGTTCAGCGATTCGCGCACCCGGTCGATGGTGTGGGTGAGCATCGCCATGCCCCGCAGCGCAAAATACTCGCACTCCAGCGGGATGATGACCCCATCCGCTGCGGTCAGCGCGTTGATGGTGAGCAGCCCTAGGCTGGGCAGGCAGTCGATGAGGATGTAGTCGTAGCGCTCCCGAATCGGGGCGAGCACTTTGGTGAGGCAGCGCTCCCGCGCCATCTCGCTGACGAGTTGCATCTCGGCCACCGACAGGTCGATGTTGGCGGGCAACACATCGAGCCCCGGCACTTTCGAGGGCACTACCGCCTCATCGAACGAAACCCCGATGCCGTGTAACAGCAAGTCATACACCGAATGCTGCAAGGTGTGGACGTTGATGCCCATACCAACCGAGAGACTGGCTTGGGGGTCGAGATCCACCAGCAGCACTTTACGACCCGCTTCCACCAGCGCGCCGCCGAGGTTGATGGTGGTGGTGGTCTTACCGACCCCGCCTTTCTGGTTGGTCATGGCGATAATCTGCGCCCGTTTGGGAGCCTTGGGGTCAGGCGGTGTCGGCACGGGCAGTGTCGGCCACGGGCGCCCCGTAGGGCCGATGGCTCCCGGTTTAATGTCGGCAATATCCTTGACAGTAGCCGCTGCTTTCGCCATATCCTCCCCTATCGTCCTTGAGATGCGCCCCTTACTTTAGAGATACGCTCCCAGCTTCCCAAACTAACGTCCCCAGCCTACCGTCACCCACTGCCATAAATAGGTCAACCTCTCCACTAACCGATAATGATGCCAACAGGTCGTCATGCTGCGCGCAGTTTCGATATTAGCCCCCTTCCACGAAGGGGGTGCCGCCGCAGGCGGCGGGGGTTACAGGTAAGTGACGCAAGAAGATAACCCCCGACAGGCTACGCCTGCCACCCCCTTCAAGAAGGGGGCGTCAAAGAGGTACGGCGCGCTCGGGGGTGGGAGGCGGCGTACACTTCGCGCAACTGTTCTACGGTCACTAGCGTATAAATCTGGGTGGTGGTTACGGAAGCGTGGCCTAGAAGTTCTTGCACCACCCGGATGTCTGCCCCGCCGTCTAGCAGGTGGGTAGCGAACGAATGGCGTAGTGAATGGGGGGTTACTTGTTTCAAGCCCACCGCTGCTGCCCGAGTCTGTAGCACCTCCCAAGCTGACTGCCGTGAAAGGCGCGCACCGCGTATGTTTACGAACAGCGCCGGGGTGCCTTTGCGCCCGGTTGGAGCAGTTTTATACGTTTTGGTCTGAGCGGCGGCTTCCAGCAACGCCGGACGCCCCCGTATTAAATACGCTTCCAGCGCACTGCGAGCGTATGAACCGAGCGGCAGCAGGCGCTGCTTATCGCCTTTGCCGATTACCCGCAGACCCAACTCCGTATCGGCTAGCGCCCGCGTCACATCATCCACGTTCAGATTGACGGCCTCAGACACCCGCATCCCGGTGCCGTACAGCAGTTCCAGCAGCGCGCCGTCGCGTAAACCCAGCGGGGTCTCCCGCTCCACACCGTCCAACAGCGCCTGCACCTCAGGGATGGCAAGCGCTTTCGGCAATTTGCGCCCTAACTTCGGCACCGCGAGCGTGGCGGTGGGGTTGTTTTCACCCATCCCCTCCGCGAGCGCAAAAGCGTGCAGGTTGCGCACCGCCACCACTGCACGCGCCACGCTAGCTGGAGCCAGCGGGCGGTGTGCCTCATCGCCGCTGACCAACGTATGTTCATACTGCTGCACTGCCTCCGCAGTGACCCCCTCTGGGCGCTCCACCCCCAGAGCTGCGAGATACCCCAAATACCGCGTGAGGTCGCGCCGATACGCTTTCACCGTATTCTCGGAGAGCCCCCGCTCCACACTCAACTGCGCCAAATAGTTCTCCAGCCAACGCCGCAGCGGACGGGGAATCCCCGCATCGAGTGAGGTATCCACCCCACTGCTACGAACCACCTAAACCATCTCCTTTTACGCTATTTGCCTCCGAGGGGGGTAAGCCGTTCTAGCTACACAAAAGCAAACCCCTCAACCCAGCGCCCCTCGTATAAACAAGCAAGGTTACTTATCGTTAATGCTACCCGCCGCCAACACTGCATCTTGGTGGAGTTTGTTGCGGCGCATCGGCCAAGGGGCGTCTCCGGGGCGTAACCCGCCCAAACCACATTCGTCGGAAAGCGCTGCTGACAAGCTCAAACAGCCGATAATCAGGGCGGGGTTTTCTAGGGTTCCGGCGCGGATGCCCTGCAGCAGCTCAGTAAGCGGAACCCAAGCAAGGCTCATCTCGGCTTCCTCCCCCGCTGCCACAAAATCTTTAGGGCGGCCAACATTTGATAGCCCGCGGGCTAGATAGATACGGGAGGTCTCTTGCGAGATGCCCGGGGAGGAGTAGAAATCGGCCAGCACATTCCAAGTGGCGGCGGCGAGCCCCACCTCCTCGGCCAGCTCGCGTTTGGCGGCATCCAGCGGGTTTTCTGCCGCCACATCCAGCAGGCCAGCGGGGGGTTCAATCATACGCATAGCAATAGCGTGACGGTATTGGTCAATCACAGCGACCCGACCCACGGCATCGTAGGCGATGATGGCCACGGAACCGGGGTGGGTGAGGTACTGCCGCCGCAACTGCTCCCCACTCGGAGCGAGTATCGTATCGGCGTTGAACTGGGCAATCGCCCCGCTGGCTAGCACTTGATGCGCGGTGATAGGCCAGTGTTCCGGTTGGTCAACCAACACGGCAGTTACCGGCTGGCTTTCCGCGCCAACGCCGCCTCAATGAGACCCTTAAACAGCGGATGCGGCCTAGTGGGACGGCTTTTCAGCTCCGGGTGGCCTTGGGTGGCGATGAAATACGGATGCACCTCTTGCGGCAGTTCCACGAACTCCACCAAGTTGCGGTCTGGCGAGAGCCCGGAGATAACCAGCCCGGCGGCCTCTAAAACCTCACGGTAGTTGTTGTTCACCTCGTAGCGATGGCGGTGGCGTTCGCTCACATTAGTGGTGCCGTACAGCCGGTGCGCCAACGTACCCTCTTTTAGGGTGGCGGGATAGCTGCCCAGCCGCATAGTGTGCCCCAAATCGCCTAGTCCAGCAACGATGTCCTGTTGCTCTGCCATAGTGGCGATCACGGGGTCGGGAGTGTCCGGCTCAAACTCGCTCGATGCCGCCTGCGTAATACCCGCCAGATGCCGCGCCACTTCGATAGTCATACACTGCAAGCCCAAGCACAGCCCCAGAATGGGGATGCCGTGCTCGCGGGCGTATTTAATGGCTCCGATTTTGCCCTCCACGCCCCGAATGCCGAAGCCACCCGGGATGACGATGCCGTCAATGCCGCTTAAGCCTGCCGCCGCGCCCTCCTCAGTTTCGCAGGTGTCGGAGGGAATCCAAGTGACGTGTACTTGCGCCCAGTTGGCGAAACCGCCCGCCCGTAGCGCTTCCGTCACCGAAAGATACGCATCGGGCAGGTCTACGTATTTGCCCACCAAACCGATAGTGACTTCGTATTTCGGGTGCTTCACCCGCTCCAGCAAGTCATTCCAAGTTTTCCAGTCCACGTCGCGGAAACTCAAACCTAGGTGGCGCACCACGTAAGCGTCCAACCCCTCGGCGTGCAGCACTTTGGGCACGTCGTAGATGGATGGCGCGTCGGGGCAGGAAACCACCGCCGCCTCGTCCACGTCGCAGAACATGGCGATTTTGCGTTTGATAGCGGTGCTGACCTCCAGTTCGGAGCGCAACACCAGCGCGTCTGGCTGGATGCCGAGCTGGCGCAGCGCCGCCACCGAATGCTGGGTGGGTTTCGTTTTCATCTCGCCGGAGGTGCGTAGATACGGCACCAGCGAGACGTGTATCAACATCCAGCGGTCGCGGCCAATGTCGCGGCGCACCTGACGGCAAGCCTCCAAAAACGGCTGCGATTCGATGTCGCCCACAGTTCCGCCGATTTCGTGAATCACCACATCATCGCCCGGTTTGGCAACGCCCAACATGCGAGCCTTGATTTCGTCGGTGATGTGCGGGATGACCTGCACGGTGTCGCCCAGATAATCGCCCCGGCGCTCTTTGGCGATGACCGTGGAGTACACCTGCCCAGTGGTGACGTTCGACTCGGCGGTGAGGTTTCGGTCCAAGAACCGCTCATAATGCCCGATGTCGAGATCGGTCTCCGCGCCATCATCGGTGACGAAAACTTCGCCGTGCTGGAACGGATTCATAGTGCCCGGATCAACGTTCAGATACGGATCGAGCTTCTGCATCGTGACCCTGAGCCCCCGAGCCGTGAGCAGATTACCCAAGCTGGAAGCAGTAAGACCTTTACCCAAAGAGGAGGCTACGCCCCCGGTAACAAAGATGTGTTTGGTGGCGTTCCCCATAGGTCTCCAGCTTACGTTATCTGAGCCGCGTTTATCACATGCCGCGGCGGAAAACTCTTTGCGCTAGCGGAAGCGCGTGCTAACAGTTCGGCAGCGTGGGCTAACGCGGCCTGTGAGGTGGGGTCGCCGCCCATCATACGGGCGATTTCTGCGATACGGGCATCGCCAGTCACCTCTGAGATGTCGGACGCGGTGAGTTCGTCGGTTTCGGATTTGGTAATCACCCATTGCCGCGCAGCGAACGCCGCCACTTGGGCTAGGTGAGTCACCACAATCACTTGGGAGGTGTGGGCTAGCCGCGCCAACCGCGCCCCAATTTCGAAGCCGACGGCACCACCGACTCCGGCATCAATTTCATCAAATACGAAAGTGTTCCCCGGTTCGGCTAGCACCACTTCTAGGGCTAAACGGATGCGGGAGAGTTCACCACCGGAGGCCACTTTTGATAGCGGCGCTAGCTCGGCTCCGGGGTTGGCGCTGAAAAGCAACTGCACGCTCTCCGCGCCGTATGCCCCCAACTGCGGCAGCGTTTCAAGGGTGAACTCCAGCCGCGCATGTGGCATCGCTAACGCCCCCAACTCGGCGGCGACCGCTGCGGCTAGCCGCTTTGCTGTCGCCGTGCGCTGTGCAGTGAGGGTGGCCGCCAGTTCAGTTAGCTGTTTTTCTAGCACGGCGATTTCGCTGGCGATGGTTTCGATACGCTCATCAGAAGCGGCTAACGTCAACACTCGGGCAGCGGTAACACGCTCCCACTCCAACACTTCAGCGATGTTCGCGCCGTATTTGCGGGTGAGGGTCGCTAACTCTGCACGGCGGGTAGAGATGGCCTCTAGCCGTATCGGGTCGGCCTCCAACGCCGCCAGATACGATGCCACGTCAGCACTCAAATCGTTTAGGCGCTCCACCACTTCGGCAGCGCTCGCCGCCAACCCCGCCGCTTGCGTATCAAGGCTTGCCAACCGGGTGATGGCTTTCTTGGCTCTGCCAGCCAATCCGAGAGCGCCGGGGTCGTTCCAATCGCCATCGGATGCCCCAGAGAGCGCATGATTCGCTTCCTCTGCGCTCAATCTGAGGTCGTCTGTCGCCTGTAAGCGCTGCATCTCTGCGCCCAACGCAGTATCTTCATCTGGCTGGGGGCGTATCGCGCCAATCTCATTCAACCCAAAGTGCAACATGTCGAGTTCGCGGGCGCGTTCCCGAGCGTTGTTACGTAAATCTTCCAACTCAGCAAGCAGCGTAACTCGTTGCTGATACAGCGCTTGATAATTGTGTAATACGTCAGCGAACGCTGCACCGACAGCACGGTCTAACATCTCCCGGTGTTTCGCAGTACTGGTGAGCAACACCTGTTCCGACTGTCCGTGAATCGCCGCCAACGCGCCCACTACCGTATTTAGCGCAGCCACCGGGGTTTGCACCCCGCCGACGCTGGCTCTGGAACGCCCGGCGCGCAGCAGCCGTGACACCAACAATTCGTCATCATCGAGCACGGCTCCGATGTCGTCCAGCAGTTCGCGTATTTTGGAGACGCCCACGAACCGCCCCTCCACCAATGATTGCTGCTCCCCGAAACGCACCAGCGAGGTGTCGGCACGCTCCCCCAGCAGCAACCCCAACCCGGTGACGACCATAGTTTTACCCGCGCCGGTCTCGCCGGTCACGGCCGTAAGCCCCGGCGCGAACTGCAACGTAGCGTCCGCGATAACTCCAATGTTGCTGATGTGCAGGTCAGTAAGCATCAAATCCCCCGCCGCTCACTACCCGTCATTCTGCGCGAAGCCGCAAGGCGCAGTCGCAGAATCCAAAAACACCCGTTAAACATCAGACCCCCGCCACGAGTGTATCGGCAACTCAAACTTCATCACTAGCCGGGTGGTGAACGGCTGCTCTTTCAACCGCGCCAGTTTGAGGTTCACCGGGTGCCTAGTCACCACCACTTGCTCCCCACTGCCGACAGCGGTTTCGCGCCGCCCATCGCACACCACAGCCGCCGTATCCACGGAGCGTTCGTTTAACGTCAACTCCACTAACGAATCGGGGCTGAGCACCATCGGGCGCGCAAACAGGGCGTGCGCCAACAACGGCACCAGTTCAATAGCCGCCACATCCGGCCACACCACCGGGCCGCCTGCGGAGAACGCATACGCCGTGGAGCCGGTCGGCGTACACACCAACACCCCATCGCAAGACCACTGTGACAAGGGGCGACGGTCAACACTCACCTGCACATCAATCATGTGTTTTCGTGCGCTTTTCTCAATCGAAGCCTCGTTGATAGCGAACGTCTCCCACTTCAACTCGCCAGCGCTGTCGTACACCCGCACCCCGACCGTCAGCCGTTCTTCCACTTGGTAGTCGCGCTCCAACACCTGCTCCACCAGCCGCGCTGTCTCGTGCGCCTCCAACTCCGCTAGGAACCCCACATGCCCCAGATTCACCCCCAGCAGCGGACATTCGCGGGGCAGCGCCCACTCCGCAGCGCTAAGGATGGTGCCGTCACCCCCAAACACCACCAGCAACTCCACCACATCGTGCGCCGCAAGTTCACCGAGCGATAACAGTTCCGTAGTGTGCAGCCGCGCTTTCACATCCGGCAGCCGCCGTTCGTCCACCGCTACCCGCACCCCCGCAGCCAGCAGCCCGCCGCTAAACTCAGCCGCAGCCTCCACCGCCTCGGGTCGATTAGCGTGTACCCAAACGCCAACAGTCCTGCTCTCCACGCAGACAAGCCTAATGCGTTAGACCGACAATTTTGGGTGTCTAGCCCAATTCGTCTGGTAGGGCGGGCAGGTCGCTTTCGGGCGTATCTAATACGTGACGCGCTAGGAAGCGGAGCACTACGGCATACCACACTTTGGCGTGTTGTGGGGTTAGCACCCAGTGGTTCTCGTTCGGGAAGTATAGGAACTCGTGTACGGTTTTTCCGTCGGCATCGGCGGGCAGTCCGGAGTGCGCGTTCAGCTCGTACCACAAACGTAAGCCCTCACCAATCGGCACTCGATAGTCCTTGTCACCGTGGACTACCAGCATCGGGGTGGTGATGTTGGCTACGGACTTGTGCGGGGAGTTGGCGTCGGTGTGTTCGCCGCCCGGCCATTCGCGCTCCCAGTAGCTCGCCATGTCGGTGGTGGGGCCGAACTGATCCAGCGCCCACAGTGAGGCGTGGGTGACGATGCACTTGAAGCGGTCGGTGTGCCCAGCCACCCAGTTCGCCATGTAGCCGCCGAACGAACCGCCCATCGCCCCGATACGGGTTTCGTCGATGTCGGGGCGCGTCAGGACGGCATCAACGACGCTCATCAGGTCGGTGTACGGCTTGCCGCCCCAATCCCCCCAACCGCGCTGGATGAGGTCAAGACCGTATCCAGTGCTGAGCGCCGGGTCGGGCAGCACCACGGCGTACCCTTGCGCTACCAACAGCCAAGGGCACCAGCGCCACGACCAAGCGTTCCACGAGCTGAGCGGCCCGCCGTGAATCCAGAGAATCATCGGAGCCGGGTTCTCCGCCGAGGCACCCGCTGGCAGGCAGATGGTGGAGCGAATAATCTGGCCGTCGGCGGCGGGAGCCAAGAACTCCTCTAGGCGACCGGGCAGCGGCGGGGTTGGAACCGGGGAGAGCAGCGGGGTTGCCGCCACCGGGCCGTCCACGAAAGCGGTGGCGATGTCGATACGCACCGGCTCGGCGGGCGCGAGATACGACGAGCGCAGCGCGTATGCCCACCTGCCATCAGCCGAGAGCCCTACGTTGCTGAACGCGCACTGCTCTGAGGTGAGCCGCGTCACTTGGTCGGTGGCTAAATCGACGTACCACAGCGGGCAAGCACCGTTGTCATCAGCCAATACATACACCCCCTCGCTTTCGGGGCACCAAGCCACCGGGGTCGGCCAGCGATCCCATTCGGGGGCGAGCCGCCTAGCGTTGCCGCCGTCGATGTCTGCCACCCAGAGTTGGTTATCGGAGGCGGTGTGCTCATCGCCGTATGTTTCTTTCAGATACGCGATGAGTTTCCCGTCCGGGGAGATTATCGGATGCTCTAGGTCGGCGCCCTCCGTTTCGAGAATGACGTTACGGGTGCCGCTGGCGACGTCGATGGAGACCAACACTGAGCGGCGTCCACCCCGCACCGGTTTGTTCCAACCGGTGATAAGGGTTTTGCCGTCGGGGGTGAGTTCGCCGCCCTGCTCCACCAGCCCGGCACCGGCACCCACCGTGAGGTCGGTAAACTTGGCCAACTCCGGCTCAATGGTTAGCCCACTCGGAGCCGCCGCCGTATTTTCGGATTCGCAGTGTTCGCCGCAGGGCTTGGTGAGCGCCAGATAGTGCGGCAACGCCGGGCCGAGGTCGTGATCCCAGTAGCGGACTGGGTAGCTGGTGTGGAAAATGGCCGCCACGGCAGCATCTTTGCGCGCCTTAGCCCGCCGCTCATCGTCCGCTAAATCTGTCGCATGGGGCAGCACTCCGGAAATCGCCACAATAGTATCCGCTTGACTAGCGGCGATAACACCGCCGATGCCGCCCGCACGGCTGGCAATCACCCGTGCCTCACCGCCATCTTTCGGCAACAGCCACAGCGCCGGGGTTTCCTCCACCGCGCCCGGCTCCACACTGGGACGCGCCGATACGAACAGCAGGTCGCCGCCAGCGGTGAACGCCGCAGCCCCCTCGCCTTTCGCGGAGCGGGTGAGCCGCCGCGCCGCAACCTCGCCCGCCGGGTCAACCTCCCAAAGCGCCGTGACGTATTTACTGGTCTTAGCATCGGGGGTCTGCACCGCCACGACGATACGTTCCCCATCCGGCGACACCGCCATCCCGGAGATACGTGGATACTTCACATAAGCATCAAGCTCAAAAAATGGGTCAGCACTCATGTGAGAATGCTACCCTCTTTTACGCATCCTGCTGCGCCGCCGTATCTATTTCACGCCGTCGGATATAAGCGTCCACTTCTTCAACCACACCCCGTACCCCCGTGAGGTGAAAAGGTTCGTAGCCAATTTCTAAAAAGTGAAGGATATTGTGCTTCTTGTCGAGTTCGATAAACTCTTGCGGCGTAAGGTGATGCTGACGCATATACTCGCTGGAAACATCCGCTTGTAGAAACAAGACCGGGTTAATTGTCGCCGTCATATCTCCAACCACCTTGCCCAATCACCGGAACGCTCTGCCTCCACCATATCCACCACATACGCGGGGCTCTCACGATAAAGACGCGACTTAGGTCTCAGCAAAACGTTGTATGTTTTAGTCCCCATAAAGTCGCGGAGCGCATCTGTAGTTGACGTGCCAGAAACTTTTGCGAGTTCTTCCGCAACGTTCGCCGTAAGCACTTTCATAATAAAAGCAATCTGAGCCTCATCAATCTTCATTCCACTACTTCTCTCCCCACAAAGCGCAGAAAATCCGCCGCCAACTGCGTACTAAAAAGCATCTGCTACGGCAACCTCCCCGGCAGGATATTCTCCAAAAACGTTTGGATTGCCCTATCGCTCTTTGGGTCACCGTACAGTCGATTCATAAACGCCTGCACCACGACGTTGGTGTCATCATTAGCCGTTGGCCCAATAACGACATCGTAGCCATGCCGATAGCTACGGTTAGAGCGATTCGTAACAACAAAGCGCACCCATTCCGCATTCGGTTCAACGAACTCTTTTACATTGAGCTTCGCCAAATTACTGTCATCGAACTCATAGTGATAAACCCAGGCTTGCGTGTCAGGAGCGCTGCCGTTCTCAATAAGTAACTCATTTGCAAAGCTGCGGTTTCGGATGGCGAGCCGTCGCGCTTGTGATTCTGTACGGCTGACATAAAAACCGCGCCCAAAATCTTTCCACGGCTTCCCACGCTTCACATCGACAGCGCGGAAATCATATATCGTTCCGTGATAAAGCTCGACGATAGCCATTTGCTTTCTCCCTCCGCTGTAACCATTATTCCCCATTCTGGTTTGCCGCAAAGCAAATCTTTAGCGCTCGGCAGGAAGGTTACTGTTGGCGGAAACCTAGGAAGAACTCGGTGTTGCCGTGTTCGCCGGGGAGGACGCTGGGGGCGCGGTAGCATTCTTTCCAACCTAGGGTGGCGGCGTGGGCGGCTACTTTATCGACTGCGTTTAGGGCGGCTGCTTCGTTTTTTACTACACCGGTGCGGCCTAAGGCTTCCTTGCCTACCTCGAATTGGGGTTTTACTAGCAGTAACGCTGCCCCCTCTTGATGTAACACTCCGAATAGGGTGGCAAGAATCAGAGTGAGCGAGATGAATGACACATCACCAACCACCAACCCCACCGGCTCGTTATCCACATCGGCTAGGGAGAGGGTGCGCAGATTCAACCCCTCACGATTTATCACCCGCGGGTCGGTGGCCAACTCTGGGGCTAACTGCCCGTGACCAACATCCACCGCATACACCCGCTCAGCCCCACGGCTCAACAATACCTGCGTGAAACCCCCGGTAGAAGCTCCAGCGTCCAATACCCGCGGCGGCACGCCGATGCCCCAACCAGCTAACGCACCAAGCAGTTTATACGCACCCCGCGACACCCAACCCGCAGCAGTGACACTAATCCGAGCGGTCGGCGCAACCTCATACGCCGCTTTAGTGACCACATGCCCCCCAACCGACACCTGACCCGCCGCAATAAACTGCCCCGCCTGCGAACGCGAACGCACCAAACCGCGCTCTACCAAAGCGAGGTCTAATCTAGTCATGACTGTGGATGAACCTTAGGAGGTTGCTCCTTCGGAGTGCGTATCTTCCAACTCCTCCGCCAGCGCTCGTTGCGCCCGACTAAATCTCTCTAGCTTTTCACCGGTTGATAATTCTTCAATGTTTTCCAACTCCACCAACGCGGCATCAACCGCCGCATCCCCCGTAACGGGCACTTGCCCACTCATAAAACCCTCCATCTTCAAGGCTGCGGATCACTGCCATCGAACGCCACAGTACGCCCAACCAACTCTGGCACACCGCAAAGAGTCAGGCAAGCTAGAGAATCTACCACTGCTATTGAAATAACTTAAGAAACCGCTGCCCACCGTTTTGACGCGGCTGAGGTCGAACTAGCGTATGTGGCAATAAGCTGACAGCGAAAAGGGGTAAGCGGAGGAGGTTACTCCGGTTCGGCTATGCGCTCTCCGGCATCCAACTCAGCTATGCGCTCCTCAGCGTCCAGTTCGTCAGCATCGTCAGCAGCGGCGGCGCTGGCAAACCACTCTTTAGCTTCCACAGGTTTTTGGAACGCGAGCAGCAGTTCGGCGTAGGCGTAGCGCAGCCGCGCCACGCCGGGGCCTCCCACTGGGGTCTCTCGAATTGCCCGTTGCAGCACCAGCAGCGCTTCATCCGGTCGGTTGAGGTCACTACGCGCACCAGCCTCCACTAGCGCTGCTTCCACGCGCTGCTCCGGGTCGTCAATCTGCGCCCCTTTGAGCAGCGCGATAGCTTCTTGAGGTTTGCCAAGCGCGCGCTGACAGTCGGCCATCACCGGCAGATACGCCGTATCACCGGTCATCCGATGAATAGCGCGATACTCCGCTAACGCTTCCGTATACTCCCCTGCGGCGTAGGCGGTCTCAGCCACCGCCTCACGCACCACCGGCAGCCGCGCCGCATGACGCCGCGCCGCCCGCGCATGAGCTAACGCTAACTCTGGGTACTCATCAATAGCGTTCCCAGCAGCCCAGAGGTGCCCGCCCACCAAAGCCGCTAACTCTTTCGGCAATCCCCGCAGTTCAGCTTTCACCGGACGAGGCAGTTCCGCCTCATCATAGTTATCCGGAATCTCCGGTTCATTAGGGTCGCGCTCCAACCCGATAGGTGTGTTACGCGCCCTAGTCTCCGTCGCCCGCCGCGCCGCGAACGCCGACCCGCGCCGCTCACCCCTATCCTCTCGGGGGCGAAACTCCCGCCGCTCCCCATCACCATTTCCACGCGGACGATACGGCCTACGCTCACCATCACCATCTTCCCTAGGACGATACG
Source organism: Propionibacteriaceae bacterium (assembly GCA_031282235.1). Lineage (GTDB taxonomy): Bacteria > Actinomycetota > Actinomycetes > Propionibacteriales > Propionibacteriaceae > WRGV01. The sequence continues at coordinate 12,707 of JAITED010000024.1, forward strand.
AGCGCTGCTCACCATCACCATCTCTGCGAGGGCGATACGGTTTTCGCTCTCCATCGCCATCTTCGCGGGGACGATATGGCCTACGCTCCCGGTCACCATCTTCACGCGGACGGTACGGCCTACGCTCCCGGTCACCATCTTCCCTAGGGCGATACGACCTACGCTCACCATCACCCTCAGCACGGGGACGATACGAGCGCTGCTCACCAGCCCCATCCTAACGCGGACGATCAGCCCGCGGCTCACCGCCACCGTTTTCACGGGGACGAGACGGCCGACGCTCGCCTGCACCCTCTC
>JAITED010000041.1 GCA_031282235.1 Propionibacteriaceae bacterium
CAGCCTGACCGGTGGACTCGCTGGCACCAGCCGCAGCTTTAGCGGCCTCTGCCGCAGCCAAAGCGGCCACTTTCTCGGCGTTCGCCTGCGCCAACTTGGTTTGCAGTTCAGCTCTCACCGCCAACAGTTCATCCTGAGCGGCACGTAGCGCCTGATCGCTACCAGCGTCCCCCTTGGCACCGGAGCGCAACTCGTTATTCTCGGCCTGCAACCTAGCGATTTCAGCGCTTAACCGCTCCTGCGCAGCCTTGAAAGCCGCGTCCGCGCCCGTATCAGCTTTGGCTAGGTTGGCTTTAAGCTGTTCGTTCTCGTCGACGATGGTGGCGTATGACACCTCCAACCTGTCAATAAAATTGTCAACTGCACTAGCCCGATAACCGTCCTCATTTGGCTGCCGCACCATGGGGAAGCGGATGTTACGAACCTCGTCAACTGTGAGAGTCATCTTGTGCTCCAAACTTACTCAAGCAACAATCCGGGTACACGCTTCGACGGGCACCCGACCGGAGGCAGATAACCCGACACCGACCATCACCATACCGCAAACCACCAAGCTTGGGGTAACAAAACCACAAACTAAACCAAACCCTCAACTAGCGGTTTACCAAAACACCCATACGATCACCCGCTGCAACACCTCTAACAGCAGCAGCAATACGATAAATGCCAAGTCAAACCCCATTCCCCCCAGCATAACTGGCTTCACCCACTGCCTAAGCCACTGCAACGGCGGGTCTGTGAGCGTATACACCGCATTGACCAGCACCAGCGCTGGACCTTTGGGGTGGAATCCATCGAACAACATTGGCAGCCACGAGAGGATAGCGCGCGCCACCAACACCCAGAAGTAGACGCGTAGCACCCACAGCAGGGTCATACCGATAGAAACCATCAGTTACGCACTCCGCGCCATCTGGGTTCCCAAACGCCCCCGGAAGTCAGCGTCCACCTCTACACCCTGCGGCACCAGCAGAAACACCCGGCTAGAGACCTTCTCTGCCCGGCCATTCAGGGCAAAAACCATGCCGGAACTGAAGTCGATGAGCCTACGCATCTCGTTGCGGTCGCTCATCCCAGTGAGATTTATCACCACCGCCTTGCCAGCGCGGAACTGCTTACCGATAAGTTCCATATCCGCATACGAGAACGCGTGCAGTACCACTGGCAGTTCCGGGTTAGCCGGGCGCGGCTCCGGCTGCGGTACGACCCGCAGTTCAGGGGTACGCCGGGCACTGATGTCAGTGATTTTGGTGACGTTGGCGGGAAGCTCCGGCGCAGTGATGCTGCTGGCCTGCTGCAACGAGTCTGTGGTCTCAACCACCGTAGCCTCATCGCTCACATAGGACGCTTCGCCGTATGATTCGGTTTCGCAAAAATCGTCGCACGGGTCATCAACCAGCCCTAACCAAACCATTGCGTTGTTTAACCACCCATTCATGGGACACTCCAATCGCGGTGCCGAGGAAGTTGCACCGTAAAGAACAGAATACCAACCGCCACTCCATTTACACGCCGACGCGCGGTTTTTGTCGAAATAAGATACGCAAAAAGGCAGCGTGTAAAACCTTGTGTTTTAGGTTTTAGATACGAACGCAGGCCGGGCTCCCCCGCTCGCAGCGCCCTAACCGGAAACTAAAGCGACATCACCGCATGAAATCGGGGACATCCAAGTCATCATCGTCGTTCACTGCTGCGGCCGCAACGCGGGTGACGGGGGGCGGCGGCGGGGTGAGCGACTCGGCGGCTAGCGGAGGGCGCGGCGCCGTGGTGCTCGGTGGTTTGCCACCCTCGAAACCAGCGGCGATGACCGTAATACGCACCTCGTCGCCCAGCGAATCGTCGATGACAGCACCGAAGATGATCTTGGCGTCCTCATGCGCTGCGGACTCAATGAGACCCGCAGCCTGCGACACCTCGTGTAGCCCCAGATCGGAGCCGCCAGCGATACTGAGCAGCACCCCCTTGGCTCCCTCAATGCTGGACTCCAGCAGCAGCGAACTCACCGCCTGCTGGGCTGCCAGTTTGGCGCGGTCGGTGCCACGCGCTGAACCGATACCCATCAGCGCCGAACCCGCGTGTTCCATCACCGCTTTTACGTCCGCGAAATCGACGTTGATAAGCCCTGGGGTGGTGATGATGTCCGTGATGCCCGATACGCCTTGCAGCAACACCTGATCCGCTTCCCGGAAAGCGTCCAATACACTGATGGCGATATCGGTGGTCTCCAGCAGCTTATCGTTCGGGATGACAATCAAAGTGTCAACCTCCTGCGATAGCTCCTCAATGCCAGCCTCAGCCTGCCGGGCTCTTACCCGCCCCTCAAAACTGAATGGCCTAGTGACTACCCCGACAGTGAGCGCTCCCACGGACTGCGCAATTTTGGCGACCACCGGTGCCCCACCAGTGCCCGTACCGCCACCCTCGCCGGCGGTAACGAACACCATGTCCGCCCCCTCCAGCGCCGCCTGAATCTCCTCAGCGTGATCCTCGGCAGCCTGCCGCCCCTTATTCGGGTCAGCACCAGCGCCCAGCCCTCTGGTAAGCTCCCTACCGATATCCAGTTTCACATCGGCGTCACTCATCAGCAACGCTTGGGCATCCGTATTGATGGCGATGAACTCTACGCCCTTGAGATTGGCCTCAATCATGCGGTTTACAGCGTTTACACCACCTCCGCCGACGCCTACAACTTTGATAACAGCGAGATAGTTTTGTGATGCAGACGCCATAATCGGTAATGCCTCTTTTCAGGTCTGGAACGAGCACGGGCAGCCCGTTCCGGACGTAGTATTCGGAACTCTGCTCCGAGCGTAGAAGTGCTTTCCACTGATAGCAAACACCGCCGCCCCAAAACCCTGCAGGTCTCAACCAAAGGTTTAGGTTACGGCGCAGTTTTATCGGGATTGGGAGCGCAGGTTTCATGGGTGGGTGTTCTGGGTTTAAGGTGTCGCGGGGGACGCTCCGGTGCGTGCGAAGAATTATCGCACGCCCCTCCACTCTGTGACTCCCAAATCCCGGCGCTCCCCTACGGGGACCGCTGCGGGCATGGGAGCCAAGCCCCCGCTCGTACCTTAAACCCAGAACACTAGTAATCCTCGCGGTTTCCCCTTTAGCCCCCTTCTTGAAGGGGGTGGCAGGCGTAGCCTGACGGGGGTTTCACCTCACTGCTTCATCTGAGCAGCGGTATTCCTTGCGCTTTACCTTGCTGCGTATCTGAACTCAGCGGATCACGGGGTGGGAGGGGG
>JAITED010000051.1 GCA_031282235.1 Propionibacteriaceae bacterium
CGCGGCGCTCCACAGCACCAACGCCGCTTTGGCGGGCTCTGAGGGCTGGAGTCTAAAAGAACCAATCTGTAGCCAGGAGTGGTTTCCGTAGTATTCGTAACCCACACCGGGGATGAGCACCAGCATCAACAGCAGCACCGCCACAAAGAACCCTGCCCAAGAGATGATGATAAGAAACTTTTCGTTATCAAACGCTAAACGCCCACTGCGCAGCGACAGCTTATCTTTATCCCACGCCAAGGCTGCGACGATAACCGCTGCGAGAACCATGACTTTCAGGTGGTCTATGGTGTAGTCCCACGAGTTTCCGTCCTCAAAGTGTGACCACACTGACGAAGCTGAGGCGATGGCGATGACCCCAAACGCGGACAGCAACACTGTGCTGGCTAGCACCAAATAGTAGCTGGCCAACGGGTGGCTCCACCACTCGCTGAATATAGTACGCGCTTTAGACGTATCCGGCGCTTTCGCCGTAGCGTCAGGGCGCTCCAAGCTGATAACACTCATCAGGCGTCTCCTCGGGGAAGTTTTTCGACTGCCTTACGAAACGTTGCCCCACGGGCTTCGTAACCGACCCACATGTCGCGGCTGGCCGCGGCAGGAGCCAATAGCACTGTATCACCAGGTTTAGCCATCGTTGCGGCGACGCGCACCGCTTCATCCATCACCGCAGCAGTGGGTTCATCCAACACCACCACCGGCACTGTGGGCGCTAACCGGCTCAAAGCGCTTGCGATGTCGGCGCGCCCGACTCCGATGAGCACCACACCCTGTAACCGCGGCGCGATTTCTGCCACCAGTTCATCGAAAGCTAACCCTTTCGTCTGCCCGCCAGCAATCCATACCACCTTGTCGAATGCGGTTAGTGAGCCCCTAGCCGCGTGCCAGTTTGTGGCTTTGGAGTCGTCTACGTACTTCACCCCGCCAATCTCGGCCACCATTTCGATACGATGCCCCGCGATTTGGAAGTTACGCAACCCAGCAGCGATGGCAGCCGGCTTGACCCCGAAACTTAACGCCAGCGCAGCGGCGGCCAGTGCGTTCGAGATGTTGTGAGCGTAACCAGATGGCACATCGGCGACGTTTGCCAGCGGTAACGCTGCGGTGGCACGCTGGGCTACGAACGCGCGATCAACTAAAAGGTCATCCACCACGCCTAGCATCCCGGGGGCGGGGATGCCCAGGGTGAAACCCACCGCTCGCGCTCCCTCCACCACGTCTGCATCCTCCACCAACTGCCGCGTGAACGGTTCGTCTACGTTATATACGCAGGTGTCCGTCACCTGATGATAGATATGCGACTTGTCAGCGACGTATCCGGCGTATGGGTCTGCGGCGGCAGCAGCATCGGGGACGTCTGCGTACCACTCCAAATGGTCGGGGTATACGTTGAGCACCGCAGCGGAGTGCGCCTGCATCGAGTACACCCAGTGCAGTTCCGGAGCGCCCAACTCCACCGCGAATACGTCGTAATCTACCTCGTCGTTGATGGCTTCGATGATGGGACGGCCAATGTTGCCCACGGCGGCCACTTTCAGCCCGGCGGCGCTGAGCATCGCCGTCAACATCTGGGTGGTGGTGGTTTTGCCGTCAGTGCCGGTGATCGCCAGCCAAGGCACCACCCGATCCGGATACATCAACCGCCACGCCAGTTCGATGTCGCCCCAAATCGGCACGCCGCGCTCCGCTGCCGCTCGTAACAGCGGATGCCCCGGATGCCAACCCGGGGAGGCGATAACTAAAGTTGCGTTCTCCGGCAGCGTTTGGGACGAACCGGGCCCGATACGTATCTTGGCTCCCAACACCTCTAACAGTTTGGCTTTCTCGGCTACCGTATCGGAGCTGGAATCGTCTACCACTAGCACCTGCGCGCCCAACTCCAACAGCGCGTCTGCCGAGGCGAACCCAGCGGCCCCCAAGCCGGCCACCACCACTTGCGCCTCCGGCCAAGGCGAGTAGCGGTCAGCGGTGTCCAACCAGCCCAGCGTCGTATTGCCCCCTGTCACTTACCCCACCACCCATTCTGCGTAGAACAGCCCAAACGCCCCCACTGCGGCCACACATGAGATAATCCAAAACCGGATGACTACGGTTATCTCATCCCAGCCCAGTAACTCGAAGTGGTGGTGTATCGGTGCCATCTTGAAAAACCGTTTACCGTGGGTGAGCTTGAAGTACCCCACTTGGATAGCGGACGAGGCGGTTTCCACCACGAACAGCATGCCCATGATGGTGAGCAGCAGTTCGGTGCGGGTGAACACCGCCATCCCGGCCATCGCTGCCCCCAACGCCAGCGACCCAGTGTCGCCCATGAAAATCTGCGCCGGACGGGCGTTCCACCACAGGAACCCGAAGCAGGCCCCGGCCAGCGCCACCGAGATGCCCGCCAAATCGTTGGGGTTGCGCACGTTGTAACACAGGTGTTGTAACTCCAACTCCGACCCGCACCACTGGTTGCGCTGCCAGATGTTGATGAGCGAATACACGCCAAATACGATGCCGGACGCGCCGGTGGCTAGGCCATCCAACCCATCGGTGAGGTTTACGGCGTTGGAGTACGCGCTGATAAGGAACGTCATCCAAGCAATCGCCAAAATGATAGGCAGTTTTATCCACGGGATGTCGCGCAGGAACGATACGTACTGCGAGGCGGGGGTGGTGCCGCGCCCATCTGGGAACTGCAACGCCAGATAGCCGAATACGAACCCCAGCGCGGTTTGCCCGATGAGTTTAGCGCGGGGTGACAGCCCTAGTGAGCGCTGTTGGCTGATTTTTGCCCAATCGTCTAAAAACCCTAAGAAACTGGCGCCCACCAGCAGCCCCAGTATCAGCAAGCCGCTGGCGGAGGGGGGCGAACCGGCGATCAGATGGGAGATGAAGTACGCCAGCACCACTGCGGCGACAATCACCACCCCACCCATCGTGGGGGTGCCGCGTTTGACCGAGTGGGTTTGCGGGCCGTCGTCGCGCACAAACTGCCCGTATTGGCGCTTCACTAGCCAGTTAATCCAAAACTTTGTGCCGACCAGCGCAATAAGCATTGCGATAATCCCGGCGCCGATAATCATACTCATAGGGTTGCCTCCCCAAAACGGGCGATTACGCCGTCCGCTACGGATTCCAAACCAACACTATGGCTACCCTTCAACAAAACGATGTCCGGCGCACCGTGCGGCAGTAAGGCCGACACTTCGGCTTTGGATACGGCTTTAGCTACGGTCTGGGACGCGGTTGGGGATGCGGTTGGGGATGCTGCTACCCCCGCGTTAAACCCAGCCACGATGTCAGTGGCGTACTGCCCCACCGCCAGCAGGGTATCCACCCCAGCAGCCGCCGCTTGGCGCCCCACGCTTTGATGCAGCGCAGCGGACTCCGCGCCCAACTCCAGCATGTCGCCCAGCACCGCTGTCACCCGCACCGG
>JAITED010000057.1 GCA_031282235.1 Propionibacteriaceae bacterium
CCGGTGCGGGCGCCCCCCCGCCGCCCCCCCCGCCCCCCCCCCCCCCCCCCCCACCCCCCCCCCCCCCCCGGCGGGGGGGGGGGGGGCCCCGCCCCCCCCAACTAGTGATTCTTGGTCAACTGCCCGATATTCCGTTCCCCTACACCGGGTTAGCCGAGTGGGCGGCCTGTTTGGTATACGTATTAGTACTAACCAAACGCCATTCCCCCCTCAAAACCGCGCTGCTGTTAGCGCTTGGTTTGGGTGTGCTACAGGGGATGCACTGGCTGCGAGAACTGCTCCCCCTCGCACTGTGGATCCCCGGCATGTTGGCGGTGTTCGCCATCATGCATCTGTTGTTGACCGCCTGCATTAAACTGCCGCAACCGGGCGTGCTCTACCTAACAGCGCGTGCCGTGGTGATGGCTGAGTCCATCGCGTCGCTGCAATGGCAGTTATACGTATTCCGCTACCCTGACCCATCCGCTAGCCCGCTGTGGGAACAAATCTTAGCGTTACTAGTTTTATACGCTGTGCTGGCTGGCGCGGGATACCTCGCAGAACGGCGACATTTCTCTAAAGACGGCTACTGGGATAATAGTCTGGGGTCGGTGTTGATAGCGGTAGCCATCGCCACCGTGACGTTTTCCATGAGTAACATCAGTTTCGTAACCCTAGAAACCCCATTCTCCGGGCGCAGTGGCTTAGAGGTTTTCCACATCCGCACCCTAGTAGACCTGTTGGGTTGGGTGGCGTTATACGCGCAGCAGGAGAAACGCCAAGAGCTACGCCTGCGAATCGAGAACGAGATGATGGCCGGGCTTTTGCGCAGCCAGCACGAACAGTATCTACTCGCCCGCCGCAACAGCGACGAGATGGATCGCAAATATCACGATATGAAGCACCATCTCACTGCACTGCGCGCCGAATCCGACCCCACCCTAAAAGCCGAATACCTAGACAGCTTGGAACAAGCCATCAAGGGATACGGTGACCAAGTGCGCACTGGCAACGCCGTATTGGATACGATTCTGGCATCAAAGCGCCTATTAGCTGCCGAATACGGCATTGAACTCAAATACGTGGCGAACGGTTCCCTGCTGGATGTAGTGGCTCCCATAGACATCGTAGCTATCGTGGGAAACGCTCTGGACAACGCCATTGAGGGCACTCGTCGCGTCTCCGACTCTGAGCACCGGGTAATCCAAGTGGCAGTTTTCAACCACGGCGATTTCGTGATGTTTCGAGTAGAAAACCCGTTTGACGGCGTACTGAACCGCCAAAATGGTCGTATCATCACGCGCAAACGCAACCCCACCGGCCACGGTTTCGGCCTACGCAGCATCGAAGCCGCCGCCCAAACCTACGGCGGTGTAGTGACCGTAGAATCCACCGATAGCTGGTTCTCCCTGCGGGTTCTAATCCCCACCTAAGCTAGCGCGGAGTGAGCGTAGCATGGCGGGGAAAGGTGAGCACAAACCGAGGACTAAATAAGAGGTTAATAAGAGTCTGATAAGAGTTTTCTTTGGTATGGCGCTTTGGGGGCGGTGTGGTTTCCGGTCGTGCCTAGAAATCGACGGAACGTGCATTCTGAGCCGCCATAAATTATCGGATTCATAAACTTTGGGTTACACGGTTAGATGTGCGGCAACACTTCCCAATGTTGGGTTAGTGGCTGGCAACGGACGCTAGGGGTCGTAGGTCTGACGTGTTGCAATGACCAAATGACCACATGCGGTCTCATCTTCGTAGGCCGCCTTACGAGTTAAGGAAACTTAATAATGAGAGTTTCACCTTTCAAAGGTGCTCTAGTGTTTGCTTGCGCTGCCGCATTCGTATTGAGCGGGTGTTCTGATGATTCTTCTGATGACCCGGCCAAAAAATATACGACGCGCGAAGCGAGCGATGGAGTTACCACTTTTACCATAGTTGAGAACCCGAACGGCGGTCTCACACTGTCATACGGTGCCGAAGCTGGCTTCAAGTTGCTTGAGGAGAAGCAAGACGGTTATACGTATGCATTCAAGGACATGAACGGCAACGGCAAGCTCGATACTTGGGAGGATTGGCGTAAAACCTACGCGGAGCGCGCCGCCGATCTTGCCCCGCAGTTGGCAGCCGACCAAGTTTCTGGTCTGATGCTGTTCTCCTCGCATGAATCCGCCCCCAGCGACGGCTTGACCGAAGCCCAGAAAGAGTATTTGAGCACTTCTTATCTACGCAACGTGCTAGCGGCTGGTTCCTCCGTTGTGGAACCGATGGTCACCTGGACTAACGCCATGCAGTCATACGTGGAGACGTTGGCCAAAGAGGGGTTCCCGTATGTTCCAGTGAACTTCTCCTCCGATCCCCGCCATGATGCGGCTGATTCTTACACCGGTTTCACACAGGCGACCTCAGGTTGGCCGTCATTCTTGGGGCTAGCGGCGACGTTCGACCCCGATTTGGTGCTAGATTTCGCCAAATATGCTTCTGAGGAGTATCGCGCTCTAGGTCTAGCGAACGCGCTGAGCCCGCAGATTGACTTGGCGACTGACCCGCGCTGGCCGCGTATCACCGGTACGTTCGGCGAAGATCCCGAGATGGCCGCCGAGATGGCCGCTAACTACGTCAAAGGTTTCCAGGCGACTTACGCCGCTGATGGTTCCGAGATTGGTTGGGGGCAAGGCTCTGTGGCTACCACCATTAAGCACTTCCCCGGAGATGGTGCCGCAGAGGGTGGCCGCGAATCCCACGCCAAGGCTGGCGAATACGCAGTGTTCCCCGGCGATAATGGGGCGGCACACGTCAGCGTATTTGCGGCTGCAATTGAAGCTGGCGCTGCGGGCATGATGACCAACTACTCGATTATGACCGATGGTGAAGGCAACCCGCTGTACGGCGACAAGCTGATTGCTACCGCGTATAACAAGGCTACGGTTGACATCGCGCGAGTGGACAACAACTACGACGGCATCATCGTCACCGACTGGATGGTCACTGCATCCGGCGCTGACACCGGCGATCCCAACGGCTTCTTCGCCGGGATGGCTTGGGGTGCCGAAGATTTGACTGTGGAACAGCGTCACTTTGAGATTTTGAAAGCTGGCGTAGACCAGTTCGGCGGCAACAACGACATCAAGCCGGTGCAGGCTGCGTATGAGTTGTGGCAGCAGGCATACGAGGCGGGCGAACTCACCGTCGATGCCGCTACCCGTTGGGCAGAGACCGGTCGCCGCGTGCTGACCAACCTATTCTCTGTGGGTCTCTACGACAATCCGTATCAGGATTTGGAGGAGTCGCTCAAGGTTGTGGGCAATGATGCTGCGGTTAAGGCCGGGTTGGAAGCCCAGCACGATTCCGTGGTGTTGTTGAAGAATGACGGTGCCACCACCTGCAACACCCCCGCTACCGATTGGTCAACCAAGAAGGTTTACATCCCCAGCACGTCTGAGGGCTCGGTAAACATCTGGACTGGTCAGTACACGGCGACCCACGGCCCTTCAATCAGTGAAGCGACCGCAGAAGCCTACTTTGGCGAGGTCATCACCGACGAGGCCATTTTGGATGCCGATGGTAACGCGACTGGTTTCACCGCCCCCGATTTGTCCGATGTGGACGCGGTTATCGTGGGCATGGACAGCCCCGATAGTGGCATGATGATGGGCTTTGGTGGTGGCATGACCGCCAATCCGGATGGCAGCCGTACTTGGTGGCCGATTTCACAGCAGTATCATCCGTATACCGCCGATGGCGATAATGTGCGCAAGGTCTCAATCGCCGGCGACACCCTGCCGGATGGCACTAAAGAGAATCGCTCCTACTACGGGGCTACTTCCCAAGTTAAGAACGAGGGCGACCTGCTGGCTTTCGAGCGGGCAGTTGCAGCGGTCAAGGCTTCCGGGAAAGACATTCCGATCATCGTAGTGCTGCGCGTCTCCTCCGGGATGATTATTCCGGCAGAGTTTGAGCCGCAATCCGACGTCATCGTAATGGGCTTCGGTGTCACCGACGGCGTGCTGCTGGATGTGGCACTCGGCATCACTGAACCCGCTGGTCGGCTGCCACTAGGCGCGCCCGCCAGCATGGATGCCATTGAAGCTAGCTATGAGGATGTGGAGAAAGATGTTGAATCCTATACGGACTCCGCAGGAAACACCTACAGCTACGGCTTCGGGTTAGGTTGCACCGCCCCGCTGGGGTGAGACATCACAACGACTGGGTGGTCGTCAAGGGCGCGTTCCTTCTTGGCGGCCACCCAGCCTAATAAATATGAGATACATAAATCACTTACCAAATAGCACTACCCAAAGGTTGGAAAACATAATGAAAGAACAAAAGAAGCGCAGTTTCGCCAGCATCATGCTGGCCATCTGTTTAAGCATCATGGCCGCACTTGGGCTTACGGCGTGCAGCGGCGACGATGGAGACAGCAACACCGGCGGCAGTGACGCTACCACCGTCGAGTCCGAGGCTTTCATCGCCGACATGAAAGCGGGCGTCAAAATCGTAAACGACATGCTTGTCAACGAACCCAACACGACCAAAATCATGTTGGCTGACGACGTGGAGCAGCCGACGCAGAAGTATGGCATGTGGGTTATGCCGTATTACCCCTCCGATGCGGTGAAGAAGTTCACCATGACCATTGAGGTGAAAGACGGAAAGTTCGTTGTCACCTGCATATCGGCTGCCACCGGTAAAACATGGCAGATGGACCAAGACGAAAAAATGACCGAGGTTACCACTGGGTAGTGCTGGGGAAACCGGTGTGGTTGGGCAAGGCTGGGAGGCGACCTCCTAAAGCCCCCTTCTTGAAG
>JAITED010000087.1 GCA_031282235.1 Propionibacteriaceae bacterium
CAAGTTGACCTTATCAGGGTGCGAATCGGCCTTGAAAGCGTCCGTAATCCCCAAAATTGGGTCGGTGGGAGCTTGTTCGATAGCTGCAAAAATGGACACGGAAGCGGCCTTTCCCTTAAGTTCGGTGTTGACGTGTTTCGTCTACGCAAGACCCAACTCTAGCCGCCGCGCGCTTGTATAAACATCTTCCCATCCGGCGAAGTAGAATAAGGGTTGTCTGACGATGGGCGGGTCTTGCCCGCATCCCTTGGGCATGAATGAGGATTACGAATGAACAAACCTGTAGTAGTGGCGGTTACTGGCGCGGCTGGCCGTGTCGCCTACGACTTACTTTTCCGACTCGCCGGTGGTGCGATGTTGGGTGCAAACCAGCCGGTGGAACTGCGTCTCTTGGACGTAGCTGAGGCGCAAGAAGAACTCGAAGGCCGCGCCATGGAGTTACACGACTGCGCGTTTGAGACCTTGTCACACGTGGCTATCGGCACGGATGAACGCAAAATGTTTGACGGCGCCGACTTTGCGCTGCTGATCGCCGGGAAGCCGCGCGGCGCTGGCATGAGCCGGGGTGATTTGTTGGCGGCGAACGGCGCGCTGTTCGCTGAGCAGGGCGCGGCGCTGAATGACGTAGCGGGTGCGGGCATCAAAGTGGTAGTCACCGGCAACCCCGCTAACACCAACTGCGCTATCGCCATGAAGCACGCCCCCGACATCCCCGCCGAGCGGTGGTGTGCCCTCACCCGGTTAGACCACGACCGCGCCAAGCATCGGCTGGGCAAGAAGCTGGGGGTAAACGTCGCCGACGTGAAAAAGATGGGCATCTGGGGCAACCACTCCTCCACCATGTTCCCCGACGTATTTCATACCGAAGTGGCAGGCCGCAACGCTTGGGAGCGGATTAATGACTGGAACTGGCTGGAGACCGAGTTCCTGCCCAGTGTCACCGAGCGCGGCGCTGAGATTATCAAGGCGCGCGGAGCTTCCAGCGCGGCGAGCGCCGCCAACGCCACACTTTCCTGCGTGAGGGATTGGGTGCGCGGCACCGACGATTGGGTATCTATGGCGGTGCCATCCGACGGTTCATACGGCGTCCCCGCTGGGCTGGTGTGCTCTTTCCCGGTAACCGTCACCACCGATGGCCACTACCACATCGTGCAGTCGATAGAGCATTCCGAGTTCGCTTGGGAGCGTATCCGCAAGTCAATCGCGGAACTACAGCACGAATACGAAGCGGTTAAAGCGCTGGGGTTCGTATAAACGTTCAGCGGGGCGCGACAATCATCGCTAGACCCATGATGGCGGCACCGGCTAAACCGGTTACTATTACGTCAAATGTGCGGCTACGCACCACTAATAACCCGGCACGCTCCGGGGGCAGCAACAACCGAAATACGGCGGCCAGCCCGACGGCTCCCCCCACCACGACCGAACCGCGCCGCCAATACTGCAGATAAATCAACACTAAGCCCGCTATCACGGCGAGCCACACCACCAGCAGCGGCCACTGCCGCTTTAACGCCGCAGGCCAACGCCAAAACAGCGCCTCTAGGCGGCGGCGTATTGACCACGGGGTAGCGTCAATCTCGGACGCCTCCACCACATCAAGCGGTTCCATCGCGTACCGCGCTTGGTACGGGACTGGTTCCGGTTCGGGTTCAGATGCAGCTTCAGGCTCCGGTGCAGTTTCAGATTTAAGCTCGGGTTCAGGTTCCGGCGCAGTTTCAAGTTCAAGCTCGGGTTCGGGTTCGTATGTTTCCGATTCCGGTGCCGGTGTCGTTTCTGATGGTACGAGGGTTTCTGGCTGCGCGTCGCTCATACGGCTAGCCTTTCCGCACGATCCACCACGTTGGCGAGAAGCATGGCGCGGGTCATGGGGCCGACACCGCCCGGATTAGGGGTGACATACGATGCCACTTCCCACACCTCGGCCGCAAGGTCGCCGCTCACTTTGCCGGCCACCCGGCTGATACCCACATCAATACACACCGCCCCTGGCCGTATCATCTCGGGGGTGATGATGCCCGCCACCCCAGCGGCGGCGATTATCACGTCAGCGCTGCGCGTATGCGCTGCTAAATCGCGCGTGCCGGTGTGGGTGAGGGTCACAGTGGCGTTGACACCGCGCTGAGTGAGCATCACTCCCAACGGGCGACCGACGGTCAAACCCCGTCCCACTACGCAGATTTCCGCCCCATCCAGCGGGATGTCGTAGCGGCGCAACAGGTGGATGATGCCGCGCGGGGTACAGGGCAACATCCCAGCAACCCCCAGCATCATCCGCCCCAGATTCGTCGGCGTCAACCCATCAGCATCCTTATCCGGGGCAATTAGCTCCAACATCGCCGCCTCGTCAATATGTGTCGGCAACGGCAACTGCACGATGAACCCAGTACACGCCGGGTCGGCGTTGAGGTTACGTATCGCCGCCGCCACCTCAGCCTGCGTCGCGTCCCCCGGCAACTCCACCTGAATCGAAGCCAACCCCACCTCTGCACAATCCCGATGCTTCCCAGCCACATACAATCGACTGCCCGGGTCATCCCCCACCAAAATAGTGCCCAACCCCGGCGTGACACCGCGCCCTTTAAGCGCCGCCACCCGAGCGCTCAAATCAGCTTTCACCTCAGCGGCAACTGCCTTGCCATCCATCCGGGTCGCATTCACGCACTCGATTCTACCCACCCCCGACACAGATACCAGCTATCTAAAAAGGTCAGAATGGGTGCCGGTTTCGCACAGTAGTAGCGTTAAAACGTCCTCTTCTATTCTGTATATCAATATCCAATCGGGGCGGATGTGACAATCTCGGTGCCCTTTTCTGGTGCCTTGCAGCGCATGGTCGCGGTATCTCTCCGGCAAGCTTTCTCCGTGAGAGAGCATAGTTACTACCGCATCAAGCTCGGCGGCGTCAAAGCCCCTTGAGAGTATCTGCTTGTATTGTTTCTTGAACTTAGAAGTAAATGCGACGCGGTATTTACTCATCTTTCAAGCTCCGGAGTGCATCCTCCACGTTATCAAATGGGCCAATAACCTCGTCGCCTTCAACAACTTCAAGTTTGCTGTAATCATGCACATGGCCGTACTCGCAGATGTAAGAGCCGTATCCATCAGCTAGTTCAATTACGCCGGTACGAGATTTTACGTCAAAAGGAATGCTGCGAGTTTCAACAGCCGCAGTTAAAAACATACGCACGGCGGTAGAGGTATCAAGCCCCATGCTCGTAAATACGCCATCAGCAGCAGTTTTTAATTTGTCATCAATCCTAACCTGCAACAACTTAGACATATCAATACTCCCTGCATTAGATTTCCATACTGTTATAAGTACATCATACTTAAGTATAACAGCAGAGTAGTGCCCGCAATCTCACGCGATTAGGGCGCGTACTTTGTTGCGGAGGGCTTTGCCTAGCATGGATTTGGGGAGTTCGGGAATGGCTACTATGTGGCGGGGGACTTTGTAGGCGGCTAGGCGCCCTTTCGCCCAGAGGCGCAGCGCGTCGGGGTCTAGCTCGGCGTTGGGCTGCAACACGATGGCGGCGGCCACGATTTCGCCTAAGCGGTCGTCGGGGATGCCTACTACGGTTACGTCCTCAACGTCTGGGTGGCCACGTAAAACCGTCTCGACTTCGGTGGGCGATACGTTGAAACCGCCGGTCAAAATCATGTCTTTCACGCGGTCTACTATGGTGAGAAAACCCTGCTCATCCTGTATCACCACATCGCCGGTACGCAGCCAGCCGCCGGGAAGGAGGGCGTACTCGGTCTCGGAGGGGTTGTTCCAGTAGCCGGAGAACACCTGCGGCCCGCGCACCACCAGCTCGCCGGGCTGCCCCAGCGGCACTTCGGTGTCCGGGTCGTCTGGGTCTACGACTTTTACAATCGTGGACGGGAACGGCAGGCCAACAGCGCCGATTTTGCGACCGGCATACGCCGGATTGCCAGCGATTACGGGAGCGGCCTCCGTCATGCCGTAACCCTCGATTAATACGCCCCCAGCCAACGATTCCCACAGCTGAGCTGTCGCTTTGGGGAGCCCCATCGCCCCCGAGATGTTGTACTTTGCGCTTTTCAGGCTGAT
>JAITED010000107.1 GCA_031282235.1 Propionibacteriaceae bacterium
TCCGGTGTCGGCAAGACCGAGCTGACGAAAGCGCTCACCGAGTTCCTGTTCGGAGACGAGGACGCTTTAATTACGCTAGATATGAGCGAATACTCCGAAAAGTTCGCGGTGACTAGGCTGTTCGGTTCCCCGCCCGGTTACGTTGGCTACGACGAGGGCGGCCAGCTCACCGAGAAAGTGCGCCGCAAGCCGTTCAGCGTCGTGCTGTTTGACGAGATTGAGAAAGCCCACCCCGACATCTTCAACTCGCTGTTGCAGATCCTGGACGAGGGTCGGCTCACCGACGCGCAGGGGCGCGTGGTGGACTTCAAGAACACCGTCATCGTGATGACCACCAACTTGGGCACCCGCGATATCTCCAAGGCGGTCTCGCTCGGCTTCAGCCGCGCTGGTGACGAAGCCACTAGTTACGAAACGATGAAAGCCAAGGTTACGGACGAACTCAAGACGCATTTCCGCCCCGAGTTCCTAAACCGGGTGGATGAGGTCATCGTGTTCCATCAGCTCTCCGAGGCCGACATTGAACGCATCGTCGATTTGATGGTGGTGCAGTTGGAGGCGCGCCTTGCTGACCGCGACATGGGCATCGAACTCACCGCAGCCGCTAAGAAACTGGTAGCCAAACGGGGATTTGACCCGCTGTTGGGGGCTAGGCCGCTCAAGCGCGCCATCCAACGCGACATTGAGGACCCACTTGCGGAGCGTATCCTCTTTGGAGAACTGCACGCCGGCGAGATTGTGGTGGTCGATGTGGCGGACGCGGATGCTCCCAGCCCGGACGGCGTATTCAGATTCACCGGAACCCCTAAAGAGACGCTGCCCGATACGGTGCCCGAAGAAGTGGTCACTAGGGATTGAACCACCCCATAAAAGGGGGCGCTCGCGGGGCGAGTTTAACACCTGCGAGCTTGTGGTGAACTGGGGCTGAGATGCCTGCGTGAAACGCGGCGCAAGGCGGCTATAGTGGGTACGCGCAAAGTGTGGTTGCGTATAAAATCCGTCCTTGTGAAGAATGGAAAATGAAGAAAACGGCGTCGCGGGTCTCGGTTCCGCTTCCGCGTACCGTGTGGGTGGTGGCAGCGGTCGATTTCTTAATCGGAATCGGCTTCGGGGTGATGTCCCCGGTGTTGCCGGTATACGTGCGGCTGTTCGGCGTATCCAGTTTTCTAGTGGGGCTAGTGTCAGCGTCGCTGGCTATCGTCCGTATCACCACTTCACCGGGGGCTAGTTGGTTACTGAAATATCTCAGACCCCGCGAGATGCTGGTGGTGGGCAACGCCATGTTGGCGGTCACCACGTTCATGATGGGGGTCGCGGATTCGTATCTGCCCATCCTCATCTGGCGTGGGCTGGGCGGGCTCGGGTCGGCGCTCAACGGGGTGGCGTCTTTGGCGTTGGTGTTCGAGAGCGCCCCGGCGGCGGTACGAGGGCGCGCTAACTCCCTAGTGGGAGGCGGTTACATCGTAGGCGGTATGGCGGGGCCTGCTATCGGCGGCATCGTCGCCGGAATCTCCATTCACGCCCCATTCTTCTTTTACGCCGCCACACTGACGATTTCGGTGGTGTTTGTGCTAGTCACCATCCCACCCTCTGCACCCATCGCCCTGCCGGAGCGAAAACGCAATACGCAACAAAGCGTCGGATTTCGTACCCTGCTCCGCGAGCAGCGCTACGTCACTGCGCTGGCCATCAACTTTGCGGGGAACTGGCAAGCAAATGGAGTGCGCAACCTGGTGATTCCGCTGTTTGTGGTGGAAACGCTGGGGCTCAGCACCGGGCGCACCGCGTTGGCGTTCACCATCTCGGCGGTCATTCAGTTCATCTTCATCCAGCCGCTCGGCTGGGCATGTGACCACTTCGGCAGACGTTTGCCGTTGTTGGTGGGGCTTAGCGTGGTGATTGTCACCGGTACGCTGGTCAACGTATTCGACTCGTTTTGGGTGATGGTGGGGCTACTGTGCGTATTTAGTGTTGGGGCAACGCTGCTGGGGTCAGCGGGGCAGTCACTGTTGGCTGACGTCACTCCGCCCAACTCCGGCGGCGGTCTGGCTGGTTATCAGATGGTGGGGGATGCGGGCTGGATTATGGGGCCGCTGATTGCGGGGGCGCTGTTGGACGTATCCCCGATGTGGATGGCGTGGACGGTGGGCACGCTCATGTATACGATGTGCCTGCTGCTGGTTTGGCGACTGGATGAAAGGCGCTAGCGGATGGGGTTAACCTATCGCCGCTTGCTGGCTACAATCGTTTAGATGGTTGAGTCACGCTCTGATGCCGCTTTTCGGCGTTCCGGTACGCTGCTGATGCAGCAGCGCTGGCGTGACGCTGTGGAGCAGTTGCGGCCTGCGCTCATCGGAGACCCGGATAATGCGCGGCTTTGGGCGCGGCTGGCGGTAGCGTTGGCGGCAGCTCCGGATGCGGCGGCTGAGGCCGAAGCCAGCGCCAAAAAGGCCATGAGTCTTGACCCCAATGACCCGGAGATACTGGCGGCATACGGCGGGCTGATGCTCGATTTGGGGCATCCGTGGCGGGCGTTGGCGGCGTTGCGGAAAGCAACCCGGTTAGACCCGGATTCGGCGGTGGCGTTTTCGCTGCTCGCGCGCGCCTTTCACGCCGTACATCGTACCGAGGCCGCAGTGGACGCGGCGTATGAGGCGGTGTATCTGGCTCCCACCGAAGCCTCGCATCACATCGTATTGGCTGAGGTGCTGCTAGCGGGTTTGATTGCTGACGAAGCGATGGTTGAAACCGCCCGCGAACACGTCAACATGGCGATGTTTTTGGAACCCGATTCTATAAACACCCTGTCGCCCAAGTCCGCTGAAGTGTTGCACGCCTTGCGAGACCGCCAAACCCACGAGTTCGTGGCCGCCGAAGCCCGGTTAGCGCACTGGGCGATTCTCACCGGGCGTTTAGTGGCGGTGTGCCAACTGCTGTTGTTGATTCTGTTGCTGTTGCGAACTGTAGCCCCCACCCTAATCGCCGTGGTGTTGGCCATCAGCGGCTGGCTGCTCATCATGGTAGCCATCGTCCGGGGCTGGGTGCGGTTGGGGGTGGTGGGGCGCTCCGATTTACGCTACCTGATGCACACAGCGTTTGGCGTAGTGGTGAGCCGGTTCATCCGCGTATTTGCAGCTTGGATGTTCCCCATCGTTGCAGTGCTGCCGTTGGCCGTAATGTTCCTGCCGCACTACAGCTGACGATACGTAACCGGGCTAGGTTTGCGGGCTTAACTCCGCTAGCAGGCGTTGCATCTGTTGATACGAAAGCTGTCCGGGGGCAGAGGGTTCACCGATGGTGGCGAAAGTGGCGCAGGAGCCGAACAGGTGCCCGACGACGCGGCTGGCCACCCCGAGTTTGCCCATCGCGGCGGCGATAGTGGGCATCTGGTGGTGGGCGGTGAAGCGGGCGGCGCAATCCAGTAGGGCGGCTACGTCGGTGGCGCTGTGCGGGGTGACAGCCAGTTTTACGGCTCCGTCGCTCATCTCCGCACATTTTTCTAGGATTAGATACATGTCGTCCCCACTGGGGGTGCCGTTGAAATCGTGGTGGCTGATGATAGTGCCAGCTAGGTCTTGTAGGTGGCGGCGCAGTTTCATGGCGCACGGCGTACCGGGGTGGCGTAACTCCACGTCCACATAATCGTTGTGGTCAAGCGCATCCACCGCGACCCGAAGGGTGGTGAAAGCGTAATCGTGGGCATCCAGTTCCCCCACGCCGCCCTCCGCGCGGGAGCGGATGGTGAAAATCAGCGGTTTGGCGGTGATCTCTTTGATGCGCCGGGCAACCGTTACCACTTCCGGTATGTCATCTAGTTGCACGAAATGGTCTGCGCGCCACTCTACGATGTCTGCGTCACTAACGGCGATAGCCGTTGCGGCCTCCCGAATAGCCGCTCGATTCTTCCCCACAATCGGCACAATTATGGCCGGTCGCGCAGGTTTAGCTTGTAATACACCCACCCGCCCGACTCTACTCGCCTCTTGGTTCACAGCGTATATCGCATGAAAAGCATGTGAAATCTCATATTTCGCTCAGCGCATCAACGACACAGCGTTGCAGCTAGGGGTTTTGCGGCACGGCGGTGGCAGTTTCTGACATGGCTAGGGCCAGCGCTTTACACACTGCTACTACGGCTGTCCAAGTGTGCCAGCGCGGGACTAGCCCTTTGTATTTATGTAATTCAGTAGTTGTGGTTAGGTCTTTAGGCTGTGGGTCGGCTAGCTGGTTGGCTACTTGGGCGGCGACGGTGCCCTCATCGGGGGCTTGGTCGGCGTAATAATCGTCGATGTTTGCTAGCACTATGGCACTAGGGGTGAGCCCGGCTAAGTCTGCTAGTGCGGCCACGTCGAGGTAATCGCGGGTTTGATTACGCTTAACTATCAAGAATGCTTTAATTCTTAAACATTCAGCAAGGGTGGGTAAGCGGAGCGCTGCCCCATTGGGGAGTTCCCGTTGCTCCAACTCCAGCGGACGGCGGCGAATCAACTGCCGCACTCCGGTTTCAATACCCCCAAGCTCTCCAAGAATCAGTTTTCCGTAGCTAACCCGGTTAGTAACCCAATCGCCCTCGCGCTCCAGCGCATCAAGAACTACATCAAAGCGTTGGCTTAAATCACTCAACACATGGTCATGGTCGAAAGATAGCCGGTGCCCGGCGTATGCGGCGGCAGCGCTACCGCCGACAAGCACTGCGTCAGGGAGTAGTTGCTGCAACCGGGCTGCACTTGCCAATACGTCGTTGAGGGTCAGCGTATTATTCATAGTAATTATCATATATGATAATAGTTATGGGAAAGTTAGTTTTTCGGAATCTTGATGCTAGCCCGGATGAGCCGGTGGAACGGTGGGGGATTGAGGGTATGGTCACTGCGTTCCAACGTGGCGGGTTGCGGTGGGTAGCCAAGATGTTGGCGGCGGCTAAACGGGATCCGCAGGTTGCGCGGCAGGTTTTGGAGGCGG
>JAITED010000115.1 GCA_031282235.1 Propionibacteriaceae bacterium
CTAAAGGGGACCGCTGCGGGCATAGGAGCCAAGCCCCCGCTCGTACCTTAAACCCAGAACACTAGTAATCTTCGCGGTTTCCCTTTTAGCCCCCTTTTTTAAAGGGGGTGGCAGGCGTAGCCTGACGGGGGTTTCACCCCACTGCTTTAACTGGGGTTTTGGTTACACCCGCGCTTCCCCTTGCTGCTTTTCATACGGGCAGTACGTTGGCAGTACCGGCTAGTAGCAGGCGTACTCCGTGGTTGAAGGCGGCTTCGTCTAGGGTGGCGGTGTCTGGGGGTAGTACTTTTTCGGTTATTAGGCGTTGGCGGGCTTGTTCTTCGGCTACGTGACCTAGCACGAAGCGCATCATGGCGGCAGTTGACCATTTGGCATCTAGTTCGCTCCAACCCTCGGCGCGCAGCAGCGCTTGCGCGAAGGCGGTGGGGTCTACGGCGCTCAGCCCGGAGGCTAGAGCAGCGCTCAACAGTTCCGCGGAGTCGGTGTGGGCAAGCAGCGTAGCCCGCAGTTGCTCCATCCAGACGCGTATCGCAATGCCCCAGCCCGCAGTTGGCGGTAGCGGCACCTCCCCAGCGATTACGTCAGATACGGCGGCCAGCAGCGCAGCTTTGTTGGGGTAGTGCCAGTAGATAGCGCTGGCTTTCACGCCCACTGCGTCCGCGACGTGCCGCATCGACAGCGCCGCCAACCCCTGCTCATCCAACACTTTCAGCGCAAGCGCAGCAATCCCAGCCTTGTCAGCCATACTTAACAGTGTACGGGAATAGTTTGCTCAGCGACCATCCGGCGGCGCGACCAGATGCCCAACATCCCAAAGCCGCCAACTAGCAGCAGTACCGCGTAAGCGGGTAGTGGCGAGTCGGCGGCACCGAGCAATACCCCACCAGTGGGCGCTGCAACTGCCTCGGAGGGTACGTCAATTACCGCAGGGGGTTCGTCAACTAGCGTGGGAGGTTCGGCAACTGGGGCCGGGGGTTCGTCAAGCGTTGGCCAAGCTGTTAGCGGCACGTCGCTCATGTCATACAAGGCGTTCTGGTTGCGCAGTGCGCGGTATAGCGCGTTCAGCGCGTATGCGGCTTGCTCCGTCGCCATCCCATCAGCACCGCTGCCTGCAATATGCTCAAAAGCGCCGTTTACTAGCTGATACGTAATGAACGCATCCCAAACCGTATTAGTGCCTTTCACGAATCGGGCATCATCCAGCGGGATACCTAACGCGGACAGCGCAACCAGCACCTGCGCTGCGGACTCTGAAGCCACCTCGCCCCAAGCGGCAAAACCACCCGTGAGTTGTTGCATCCCACTCAAGGCATCCAACGCCCGAGAAATCGCCGCAGTTACCTGCGCGTTCGGCACACTCCCCCGTCGCCCATACGGAGCCAACGCTTGTAACGCCATCGCGGTTACGTCCGGGTCAGCCTCGCCAAAACCGCTCAGGTTCCAACCGCCACTAGGCAACTGCGCACCCAAAATCTCGGCAATCAAACCTGCGCGGGTCGTCTGCGTGCCACTGGCACCCGCGAGCAACGTCGGAACCTCGTAACCGCCAGCGTCCAAGGCCAGCAGCGCAAAGATGCTGCCGTTTATGCCCTGACGCTTCACATAATCCGCATCAGCCAGCGCCGCCACCAAGTCATGCCCGTTGAATTGGGTGGCATCCACCCCCAACGCGCTCAGCGCCAGAATGACCCGCTCGTTCTCAGAGGCGGAACTTAACGACAGTTTGCCGTCAGCGCGCTCCGCCAGCATCTCGTCCACCGCATTAGCTAGGTGCGTCAGATACGTTTCGCGCTGCCCCGCAGTTAACGCACCGCCGCGCGCCAAACCAAGCACCACCCACTCCGCGCCGTAACCCAAATCGTCTGGCTCATACACCGTATTCTCATACCCTGCTACGGCTTCATAAGCAGCTTTAACCTGCACCGCCGCTGGCAACGCGACCTCACCCACCGGCGGCAACAGCGTCAACGCGCCCACCGCCGTATTCAATACGCCCGCAGCGTTATTTACTTGGGCTTGCGACGCGTTCGCGTTGCCGAACACCACTCGCGCTGAAGCCAACGCCCGCTGCAACGCATTCCAGGTGGCGGCCAGATAATCCTCAGCCACATGACCTGCGGTGACGTCCTCCGCAGCCGCGATGGCCACCGCCAGCGCATCCTTATTCACACTCGGTGCATAAGCACCCGGCTCCTCGCCAGCCAAAATGGCCCGAATCGCGCTCACTAAATAATCAATACGACTCTGAGACGACACCATGTCCAGCAACAGCGTTTGGGCTTCGTCGTAAACGTCGCGCAACGCATCCAAATCCACCCCAGCCGGAACCGTATTAGAAGCTGTAGTCGTATTGGCAGCCGGAGCCGTATTGGCAGCTAACGCCGTAGCCGCATCGGCAATCGCCGGAATCAGGGCATCGAAATTAGCGAAAGCGTAGCGCTCGTTGAACGCCGGGTCGCCGCCACCGAAACCGCCGCCCAAATCCAGACCCAAACCGTTAAACGTGAACGCCAAACGCACCACGTCGCCAGCGTGTAACACCTGCTGCTCTAAACCGTAAGAACCGGTCTGAGAATTGACCAAAAACACCCACCCGGACTGGTCTGAATAATCAAACTCGGCCAATGTGGTCGCGTCAAAATCCTTATTTTGACCATACGCTAACGCATCCGCCGTAGTTGGCCCATTAGAGCCAATCCCATCCAACCAGGAGATATAGTCCGGAATGTTCGGGGAACCCATATCAGCATTCTTAACACCCTGCAAATACACCGTAGCCGTGCCACCATTTGGTGAAGTTTGTGCGACTTCTAAATTGGCCTCACCCAACTGCTGCTTCACCACATCCCAAACAGTGCTCACCCCGTCCTCAATCTCAACCTTCACCGGCTCAACCAATAACGGCAGCCCTAAAGTGGAGCGCTCGGCAGCAAAATACGCATATGACTTCGGCTTTTCCGTCACCGTAATCGTGAACTGTTGCGGATACAGCGGGTTTACGCTTGGGTCGTCTGCATCCGGATTATTCGCGTCCTTGTCCGGGAACGCCGCATGAGCAACAGTTCCTCTAGCTACCACTCGGCCATTCTGAAGCTCTTCCCAACCTATGCGGTAACCCGGATCGGTAAGGTGATATGTTCCAGGCGGCGTGTCCGCCGGGATAGTGAACGTGGCCGTCCCTGCGGCAGAGCTAGTCAGTAAGGGTGAAGTGATCGTAGGAAGCCTCGGTATGTCAGTACTCCAGTGCAGCGTCACATCAGTTATTCTGGCTTGCCCTTTAGGGATCGCTGATGAGAGTTTCTGCGCCTCTTTCACGCTCGGCTTCTTCACCCGATAGGTCAAGTCCACAGTGGAGCCGGGATAAATATGCTCCGGTTGTAACACCGCCTGATTGGGGTCGGAGATATTAAGCACCTGGTCAGCCAGTGCGGTTGGCAGAATATCCGCGCCGACGATTGCCGTCTGTTGCACCGAGTCACTGTCCAGATATTCGATAATCACTTGGCCATTTTTTATGCCGTACGCCTGACCCAGCGCCGCACTACTGGGAATAGTAAATGTGACACTCCCCGCACCACTGGGCAGACTGATCGGAGCTTTGATGGCAGCCATCCCTGGCAGGTCAGTTTCGTAACTATAAAACGCTTGCACGGCAGTGTTACCCGATGCTTCAAGTTGTTCAACTATGCGCTGCACCGAAGTAAGAGTGCCGTTTGAAACCGCATTTGACAAGGTGAGCGCTTGGTTTGCGTACACATATTTTGTCGGACTGAGCGTGGTGGTCACTTGCGGCGCTGCCACGGTGACCGTCAATGTAGCCGTGATATTGGTTCCTTTAATGGTGCCGGTGATGGTGGCCGTACCATAGTGACCCGTTTCGATGAACCGGAAGCCATGTGACCCATCGTTTGCCTTAATCGGGAACACGTTGGATAACATGATGTCGGCACCGCCGCTGCTATCCGGCGGCAATCCTTTAACCTGCGGGTCGTTTGCGACAATCCGCGCCACCGCTGGATTATTTGATTCCCATATCACTTCGCGCTCCACGGCCTCTGCCGGGAAAACCGACCAGGTGACGTTATACGTGTCTTTCGCTTCCCGCCTAACAGCGCTGTTGTGATACTCCGGGATCGTCAAACTTGCCCCATATTGCCCGGAAACACCACTGGCTATATGTAACGCTTGCGCATGAATGACATCATCTGCCTTCTCCGCCACCTGCAATGTGAAATCTGGCAACCACGACCCCACATGCGCAAACTGCGGAGCGTTTTCCTTGGGGTCTAGGCCAATCTGTGTTTGCTGTGGTGGTGCATACACCGCACCGCAGTTTTTCAACTCGCACCCCAGCCGAGTCCCCCACCACATGGTGACAATGGTGCCGCCTGTAAACTTAAGCTCCCCCGGTTTATTCAGCGTTAAACTAAAACTGTTTGCGCTCGCCAAATTGTATTGCGAGCCTTTGCCACGCACCCAGCCGTAACCATAGTTATCGTAATCGGCGCTCTCGTAGCGCACATACGAAGTGATGCCGACATCAACACCGTAGCCGATGCCGTCAGACTGCGGATTGAATACGCCGCTGACCCTGCTTATCGGCAACATGACCCCCGCGACGTGCACCGACACTTTATCCCCCACTGCGGGGGATGCGCCCGGGCGGGTCTCGTTGGTCAACTGCACCGCAGCGAAACGCGCATTCAACGTTTTCCAAAACTCCCGAGTCTTGCCGTTCGCGTCGGTGGCGCGCACCCCGATGATGTTGTTACGCGCCTCAAGGTTGACCTTGAACGTGGTTGCGGCGGCGTTTTTAGCGTCCCCCCAAGCGCTGCCGTTCACACTGACCTCTAACTTCACCGCCCCCGGAGCGTCCACTGTGAAGTCATACGGCGTAGTGGTGCCGTGGTCGAAATAGAGCGTGTCATACGCCGTATAGTCAATCGAAATCGGGCCGTTGCTGATGTTCGGAATCTGCTCAATCCGCGTCATCGAAGTGGATATTTCCACCGGGGAGGTGTCCGTATCTTTCACCGTATACATGGCGTAGAGCGTCGTATTCTCCGGCAACCCGCTAAAGCTCACCCCCACCACGGAAGTGCCCGGTTTCACCGCGTTCACTTTGGTACCGGACAGCGTGACCGAATCGCCCGCTACCAGCGCCACGGATGCGGTGCCGCAAGTGCCGTAGCAGTACCACGATACGTTAGCGCTCTCCCCGACACTCAGCTCCGTGAAGTAATCCAGCGTAGTCACCGGCGTATTCCAAGCCCCAGGGTACACTTTCGCCGCCACCGCAGGCAGCGTGAACAGCGAGCCGGTGCCCGCAGCCGGAATCGGGTCAGCCACTGCCGAAGCTGCGCTAGTGAGCGTCAGGGTCGTTACCGCCAGCCCTAGGGACAACAACCCCGCCAACATCTGGGAAAAAATAGTTGAAATTGAAACAGATTTTTTGGCCGCAGCTCTCGCGGCAGACGTACAACGGAGCACCCGTTACACCTTTCAGAATTGAGTGACCCCGAGCCAACCCCTCAGTACCCTCACTGAAAAGCGACTCCGCAGACCTCGACGAAAAAGATTCACCCCAATCACCCCAGGCTTTCGGACTTGTCAAAGCAGCAAAACGCGCCCTAAAGCGCGTAAACCTTTGACCCACCGTTGCGGGACAGTGCCGGAATCTGAACCGGCTTCCCCTGAAATGATTGCAATAATTTAATTGTGGATTTAATTATTGCACTTTTCTACATTTTCCCCCAACTGCCCCGCCAAACGGCGCCCACTCTTAGTAGCACCGCCATCTTGTTTCGGCTAAAATAAGACCCAATCGCATATTAGCCGAAAGAGGTGCTGCTAATGGCCTACATAAAGCGCGACATAGAATCCGTAATACTCGACGTATCTAAGAATTACGCTGCGGTGATGGTCAGTGGGCCGCGCCAAGTCGGGAAAACCACCACCCTACGTCAACTAGCCGACCCCGACCGTACCCTAATCACGCTAGATGATTTGGAGGCGCGGCGTTTAGCGAAAACTGACCCGGAAATGTTTCTTTCCCTTTACAAGCCGCCGCTTTTAATTGACGAGATACAGTACGCGCCGGAGCTTTTCTCGCGTAGAAAAATTGCAATAGATAACGGCGCGGCACCGG
>JAITED010000139.1 GCA_031282235.1 Propionibacteriaceae bacterium
CACCCGTGGGGGCTGATGACCAGCTACAACCTAGTGAACGGGGTTTACGCCAACGAGAACCGCTGGTTGCTGCAAACCGTACTGCGCGACGAGTGGGGGTTCGACGCTCTGGTAGTCACCGACTGGGGCGGCGGGAACGACTCGGTAGCCGGGGTGCAGGCCGGGTCATCACTAGAGATGCCCACCCCCGGGTTGGATTCGGCGCAGCAACTGGTGGCCGCCGTGGAGGCCGGCAAGCTAACTGAGCAGGATGTAAACGCTAGGGTGCTAGAAGTGTTGACGCTCATCAAAAGAACCAATACGTCCCGCGCTACCCCCGCCTCCACCCCGGCAGATTTCGACGCGCACCACCTGCTAGCCAGACGCGCTGCCGCCCAAAGCGCGGTGCTGCTGCGCAACGAGAACGACATCCTGCCGCTCAAACCGGGGGTAAAAGTCGCAGTGGTGGGCGATTTCGCCCGCAACCCGCGCTATCAGGGCACTGGCTCCTCCAAGGTGAACCCCATCAAAGTCAGCAACCCGCTGGATGCGCTCAAGGATGCGGGGGTTGATGTGGTCTCCTACTCCCCCGGTTTCTTACGCGACGGCAGCCCCAACCCCGCGCTAATCACGGAAGCCGTCACCGCCGCCGCAGCGGCAGATGTGGTGTTGCTCTATCTCGGCTTGCCGGAGACAGCGGAATCTGAGGGTATTGACCGTAGTCATCTGCGTATACCGGCGGTGCAGGTGGAGTTGTTGCAGCAACTCAGCGCCGCCAACCCCGCCGTGGTGGTAGTGCTAGCCGCCGGTGGCGTGCTGGAACTGCCTTGGGCATCCCAGTGTCAAGCGTTGCTGCACGCCTATCTCGGCGGGCAGGCCGGAGCCGAGGGCGCGGTGGACGTGCTTATCGGAACCCAAAACCCCGGCGGCAAACTCAGCGAGACCTACCCGGTGCAGTTGGCCGACATCCCATCCGCTACGAGTTTCCCCAGCAACGACCGCACCGCCGAGTACCGCGAGGGGCTGTACGTCGGCTATCGCTACTTTGAGACCGCCGACGTGCCGGTGGCGTTCGAGTTCGGCTTCGGTTTGAGCTACACCACGTTTGAGTACTCCGAACTTACGTTGAGCGAGACCGAAGTATCTTTCAAGATACGCAACACCGGCACGGTCGCAGGCAGCGAAATCGCTCAGGTATACGTAAGCCGGGTAAGCCCCTCCGAGGTCTACCGCCCGGCACGGATTCTGGCCGGTTTCGCCAAAGTGTCGCTAGCACCGTCAGAGTCACAGGAGATACGTATCACCTTGCCAGAACGGGCTTTCCAAGTATGGGATACGGTTAGCAGCAGTTGGCAGTTGGAAGCTGGGGAGTATCAGGTGCTAGTGGGCGCGAGCGTGAAAGACATCCGACTGCGCGACACGCTACAACTTACAGGTTCCGCGGCACAGTTGACGCAAGACCCAGCGTTGGCGTGCTACCACCACGCCGCAGCAA
Organism: Propionibacteriaceae bacterium; assembly: GCA_031282235.1. Taxonomy (GTDB): domain Bacteria; phylum Actinomycetota; class Actinomycetes; order Propionibacteriales; family Propionibacteriaceae; genus WRGV01. The sequence goes on from JAITED010000139.1 coordinate 1,475, forward strand.
TACGCGACGGCGGCGTGCCCGATGCCGCGTTCGCCGCCCTGTTGGGGCGACCCATCCCAGAGAAACAGTGGGGGCAGGGGGCGCTCACGTTGAATGACCCGCTGCTCAGGCTTAGCGCAGCCCGCAGCCCGCTGGCGCGGCTGATTGGCAAGGTGATGGAGTCCCAGTTCCACAAAGCGCAAACCGCCGCCACCCCGGACTTGAACGTATTCTTCCGCACCTACATGCCGTTCCGGGCCATCGCTAAAATGACAAATGGCCTAGTGACAATGGCGATGGTCGATGCGATACTCACCCTCGTAAACGGCAAACACCTGCGGGGGTTAGGGCAGCTCATCAAGGCGTTCTTCCAAGGCAAGTCAGCCGACCGCGAATTTAAGGAACTGCTTGCGGAAGCGTCGAGCTGATGGCTGTTCACGGCTTAAGTGTTCCTGCGCGCCTGCAAAGGTTTCAAAGATATTCTTGAGGCAGTAAACCAGCGGTAGCAGCAGCTTAGGAGAAAACTGGGTAGCAACATGATTCGTGTCGGGGTCGTCGAGGATGACGAACGCAGCAAAGCCGAAGTGCTGGGGCATTTGGCGCGCTTTGAGCGGGAGTCTGCGGGGCGGGAACGCTTCACCGTGACGGTGTTCTCTGATGGCTCCGAGTTGGTGGCGTCCTACCGGCTAGATTTCGACATTCTGTTCTTGGATATCAAGATGGAACGCCTGGACGGGATGAGCGCAGCCCGTCAAATCCGCGAAGTGGACTCCGATGTGGTGATCATATTCATCACCAACTCGCCGCACTACGCCATAAACGGTTACTCCGTGGGGGCGCTCAGCTACCTCTTGAAACCCGTCACCTACACCGCATTCTCAGGGGAACTGAAACGTTCTTTGACGCTGGTGAGCAAACGGGAGCGCCACACTGTCATGCTCAGTTTCGAGAACGAGAAGCACCGGGTAGATATTGCAGACGTTTGCTATCTGGAAAGCTATAAGCATCAAATCACTGCCCATACGTTGAGCCGTCCTTACGCCGCAGCTGGGCCGCTGCGGGCGTTGGAGGAAGAACTCGGCGCGCACGGATTTTTCCGTATCAACAGCGGCTATCTGGTGAATCTGCGGCATGTGACCGGAATACGACAGAGTGCGGTGCTGCTGCGCGGTGGGCGCGAACTACAGGTGAGTCGCGCCCGGAAACAGGCGTTTCTGGTTGCGCTCGCTGACTACATCGGTGACGCACGTGGGACAGTGAGCAGCAACAGCAGCAACAGCAGCAACGGGGGGGGGGGGGGGGGGGGGTAAATTTGGTTTGTTGGGAAA
>JAITED010000153.1 GCA_031282235.1 Propionibacteriaceae bacterium
GCTATCGGGATTTCCGCGATGATGCACGGCTACTTGGCTTTCGACGCGGATGGGGAACTGCTGGTGCCGTTTCGGACTTGGCGTAACACCATCACTGAGCGGGCCGCCGCCGAGTTGACTAGGGTTTTCCAGTACAACATTCCGCAGCGTTGGAGTATTGCCCATCTGTATCAGGCGGTCTTGAACAGCGAAGACCATGTGTCGCAGGTGGCGTTCTTCACCACGCTGGCGGGTTATGTCCATTGGAAGCTGACCGGCGAGAAGGTGTTGGGTGTGGGCGACGCCTCTGGGATGTTCCCTATAGACACCGGCACGGGCGATTTTTCCCAGCGGCTGCTCTCCCAGTTCGAACTATTGACTGCCGAGCGCGGCTTGGGGTGGAAGCTCGCTGATATCCTCCCGTCAGTCCGAAGCGCTGGAGAGCCAGCCGGTACGTTGACTGCGGCGGGCGCAAACTTGCTCGACCCCAGCGGCACGCTCCAGCATGGTATTCCGCTCTGCCCGCCCGAAGGGGATGCGGGTACGGGTATGGTAGCCACGAACGCGGTGGCGCGGCGCACCGGAAACGTGAGTGCCGGGACTTCTATTTTCGCCATGGTCGTGTTAGAGCGCGAGTTGACCTCCTTGCACGCTGAGATCGACTTGGTGACCACGCCGGTCGGTGACCTAGTGGCGATGGTGCATTGCAACAACGGCGCGTCCGAACTAGACGCCTGGGCGTCGCTGTTCGCGGAGTTCGCCGCCGCTCTGGGCGCCAACGCCGACACGAACACCGTATTCGAGACGCTGTTTAGGCAGGCGCTGGCGGGAGAGCCGGACGCTGGAGGCCTGCTGGCGTACAACTATCTGGCCGGGGAGCCCATCACCGGGCTGGACGAGGGGCGTCCGCTCTATCTGCGCACGCCTGACTCACAGTTGACCTTGGCCAATTTCATGCGCGCGCAGATCCTAGGGGCGTTCGCAACCTTAGCTCTCGGGATGCGCATCCTCAACGACGAAGGTGTGGGCTTGGATTCGATATTCGGCCACGGTGGTATCTTCAAAACTGAAGGTGTCGCCCAAAGGTTGCTCGCCGCTGCGCTGAACATCCCGGTCACGGTGGCCGTCACCGCCAGCGAGGGTGGACCTTGGGGCATGGCCGTGTTGGCTGCCTACCTGCACCGCGCCGCCAGCGGCGAGAGTCTCACTGACTACCTGAACCAAGTGGTTTTCGCCGATGTCGAGACCTCCACAATCGCCCCCGACCCGGTGGATGTGTCCGGGTTCGCAGCCTATCTGGATCGCTATGAGCGTGCGCTTCCAGTGCTCAAGGCCGCCATCAAGACCACCTAGTTTCCGGCGCGTGGTTTAGCAGTATAAAGGATGCAAGTTTTCGCGTCTGTTGCGGCATCCTGCGTACTTTGCTTCGGAAGGAGCGGCGAGGTGGCGTTTTCGATGCGGCTGGCGGGAACACCTTGGGAGTTCGAATCCCCCCTCGGGCGTTTTTGTGTTTGTGGGTTGTTCTTTAGAACGGCTCACGAGCATTAAATGTCCAGCAAAGCGTAAAGCTGGCTGCTACCCCCGCCGTAGTTGGTAGGCTGTGCTGATGGATAGCTCACCAGATGCGCAGCACACTGCGGCGGCCGTAGTCCCGGCACCGTTGCCGCGTCAGTTTTGGCTGTTGTTGGTGGCCTCTGGGGCGTCCAACCTCGCTGATGGGGTGTTCAAAGTGGTGGTGCCGCTGCTGGCGGTGACTTTAGTGCGCGACCCGCTGCTGGTGGCTGGGGTGGCGGTAGCTACCTCGCTGCCGTGGTTGGTGTGCTCACTACCAGTGGGGGCGTTCGTTGACCGAGCTGACCGCCGTCAAGTGATGTTGGTTGCCAACATCGCACGCTCTCTAGTGGCGGCCACGCTAGCCACGCTGGGCGCTGTTGGGTTGCTCAACATCTGGGCTTTATACGTATGCGGCGTGGCTATCGGCATCGCTGAGGTTTTTTACGACACCTCCAGCCAGTCGATACTGCCGCAGATTGTGGCCGCTGCGCAGTTGCCTAAAGCGAATGGGCATTTATACGCGGTGGAGATGAGCCTGAACAGTTTCGTGGGGCCGCCACTTGGCGGATTGCTGATGGGGCTAGGGGTTTTGTTGTCGTTAGGCGCTCCCACCGCGCTGTGGGTGTTGGCGGTTGGCGGGCTGCTGTGTATCCGGGGCGGTTTCCGAGTGGAACGTGAAACAGCCCCCAAACGGTTGATTTCCGAGATTGCTGAGGGGTTACGCTTCCTAGCGCGTCACCGCGTACTGCGTACCTTGGCGGTGTTGACCGGGGTCGGCAATATGGCCAACTCTGCCGCTTACGCGGTGTTCGTACTGTTCGCTGTAGGTGTTGGGTCTCCGCTGGGTTTGACCGATTCACAGTACGGTTTATTGCTGGGCACGAGCGCGGTGGGTTCACTCATCGGCGCGGTGTTCGCGGCGCCGATAATCGAGCGGGTGGGGCGCTCCCGCTCTCTCGGGGTAGCGGTGTTGTTATGGGCGGGAGTAGTCGGCATCCCGGTGTTCACCACTAACGTATGGATTATCGGCGCGGTGTACGTAATCGGGGGCTGTGGCATATCGGTATGGAACGTAATCGTGGTTTCACTACGGCAAACAATCGTTCCCCCCGTGCTATTGGGGCGGCTTAACTCCGCGTACCGCCTGTTGGCGTGGGGCACCATCCCTGTAGGTTCGGCCATCGGCGGTGTACTAGCCAAACTGGTGGGCCTCCGCCCACTGTTCGCCATCATGGCCGTCGTAGTACTACTGCCGCTACTGCTCCTTCCCGAAATCACCGAATCCCGCCTCCGCGCCGCCGAAGCTGCCGTCGAGTCCTAACCGTAAAACACCGTGAGACGTGACACCGCTGAGCGTGCTGCCACAGACCACCAATACTACGAATATCAGAAAACTCTAAGACGTATTACAACCCCTGCGGCAGTTGGTAAACTGCGCGGGTGGATAGCTCGCTAGATGCGCAAAACACCGAGGCAACCGTAGCTCCGGCACCGTTGCCGCGCCAGTTTTGGCTGTTGTTGGTGGCCTCTGGGGCGTCCAATCTCGCCGATGGGGTGTTCAAAATAGTGGTGCCGTTGCTGGCGGTGGCTCTCACCCGTGATCCGCTGCTCACCGCTGGGGCATCAGTTGCGACATCATTGCCGTGGCTGGTGTGCTCATTGCCCGTTGGGGCATTAGTTGACCGTTCGGATAGGCGCCGCGTGATGTTGGTAGCCAACATCGCTCGGTGTTTAATGGCGGCTGCACTCGCTGTACTGGGCGCTACCGGATTGCTCGACATCTGGAGCTTGTATGTGTGCAGTGTGGTTATCGGCGTAGCTGAGGTGTTTTACGACACCTCCTCTCAGTCGATACTGCCACAGATTGTGGCCGCTGCGCAGTTACCTAAAGCCAACGGGCATTTATACGCGGTGGAGATGAGTCTGAACAGTTTCGTGGGGCCACCGCTTGGCGGGTTACTTATGGGAGTAGGGGTGTTGTTGTCGTTTAGCGCCCCAACGGCGTTGTGGGCGTTAGCGGTTGGTGGGTTGTTGTGTATCAGAGGTGGATTCCGGGTGCCCCGAGATACAGTTCAGAAACGGTTGCTTGCCGAAATCGCTGAGGGGTTGCGGTTTTTGATACACCATCGGGTGTTGCGCACTTTAGCGATTATGACCGGTGTTGCCAATGCGACTAACTCCGCCGCGAGCGCGGTGTTTGTGCTGTTTGCGGTGGGAGCCATGTCGCCTATGGGGTTGAGCGAGACGGGCTATGGGCTGTTGATTTCTGCGTTTGCGGTGGGCTCGCTTCTGGGGGCGATGTTGGCCACGGCGGTGGTTAAACGTATCGGTCGTTCTCGCTGTCTGGGGATGTTGTTGCTGTTTGTGGCGGCGATTATCGGTGTTCCGGCGCTCACTACCAACGTCTGGATTATCGGTGCGGTGTACGTCATCGCCGGATGTGGCACTGCGGTATGTAGCGTGATTGGGATGTCGTTGCGGCAAACAATCGCACCCGCGGCGTTGTTGGGGCGGCTTAACTCGGCGTATCGGCTGTTGGCTTGGGGAACCCTCCCCCTAGGTTCCGCCATCGGAGGTGTGTTAGCCAAACTGCTCGGACTGCGCCCGGTGTTTATCATCATGGCGATAGTGGCGTTGTTGCCGCTACTGCTCCTCCCCGAAATCACCGAATCCCGTCTCCGCGCCGCCGAAGCTGCCGTCGAATCATAGGCGCAAAGAATACGCCGCCCGCTGATTGTGTCGGTCGTTATCGCGTAGCTTCAGAGAACGCGGCATCGTCGAAGGATACGGCGGCATCTGGGTTTAGCCACGCTTCGGATTTGGTGGCGATTACGGCGAACGGGAGGGTCGAATCGGGGGCGGTGAGCCACATCAATACGGGGTGTTTCGCGCCGAAAGTGTAAGTTTTAGGAGGTTTGGGGTGCAACCGGAAACTGGAACGGACGATACGTGTCACGGCTTTGACCCGTACCCCGGTTTCATCCAACGCCAGATAGACGCGCTGTTCCACGGCTTTAACTTGGGGGCGGTTGACCTGCAGAATCTCGTCCATGCTGCGCTTCCATCGGATTTGACTAGCGGGGACGCTAATCCAATCCGTATAAAGCACGCTATCTTGAGCACCTTGGGTGGCTTTCTCTGTCAACTCGGCGGCGTAAGCGTATAGGGCGTAATATCCGAGCGTTTGCAGCGTGGTTTCGGGAATCTCAGCGAACCACAACAGCAGGTTGCTTTCATCTGCGAGCTTGGTGGGGATTGCCGTCAGCCCCAACTCTCCAAACAGCGACACCGCTTGGCGGGAGAACTTCACTCCGTATCGCTCCACGCCGGTGTAATCGGTGAAACTGCTGCGGTTGATGGCGTCGGTGTTGGCACCCCAGCGCATCTTTTGGGTGTCGATGGTTGCCGTCACTGTCGGCCCAGACGACACCTCTACTACGCAAAGCGCATCAAAGATGCCCGGCAGCGCGACATCGGAAGCCTCCGGGAGTTGAATATCGAACCCCAACTCCGCGATGCCCCACCCCGCTTTGTTAAGCGTGAACATATCAATAGCCGCAACCCCGCCGCTAAACTCAAGCGCCGGGTCTACGATGCCCATATCATCAAATCTGACCGTCATGTCTGTGTTCCCTTTCCACTACACCGACAAACCGCGCACCCGCCGGGAAGCCCATTCTTCCGCAGCCAAACCGCTAAAACCTCTCCGCAGATGACAGCACCAATTCTAAAGAGCCCCACCGACACTTTTTCGTAACTTGATACGCCCCACCGCAGAGATATGGATTGCGGAGCTCAAAACTCGTATAAGAGCCACTCAATTCCGTGCTGCCCGTGCGGCGAACACCGAAGTCATGAGCCTCTATTGGTCTGTCGGGCATGACATCATTGTTCGCCAACGAGAGCTGGGCTGGGGAGCCAAGATAGTGGACATGACATCTGCTGATCTCCAAGCCGAGTTTCCCAGCCAGAGCGGTTGGTCGCGCCGCAATGTCCAGTGGATGCGGAAGGTAGCGGAAATCTGGCCAACGCTGGAGGAATTTGTGCACCACGTTGGTGCACGATTACCTTGGCGGCACATCACTGTCCTCGCTGATCGTCTCAAAACCAATGAAGAACGCAACTGGTATGCCGCCCGTGCTGCCGAGGAAGGTTGGAAGCGATCCGTATTAGAACACTACATAAAAATTGATCTGCGCAGGCGGCTTGGCAACGCGCCTACGAACTTCTCCACTGTATTGGACTCACCCGATTCGGAGTTGGCTCAGCAACTAGTTAAAGACCCTTATGTTTTTGAGCATCTGGCCTACGTGGAACGGATCACAGAGCGTGACGTCGAGCGCACTCTCATGGATCGCTTGCAGGACACCCTCACAGAGTTTGGACGCGGCATGGCCTTTGTCGGGCGACAAGTGCGTTTGGACGTGACGGACGAGAAAGGCGATACCGACGAGTTCGTGCTTGATCTGCTTCTGTTCCACATTCCGCAACGAAGGTATGTGGTGGTCGAGTTGAAAATTGGCCGTTTCGAACCATCCTTTCTAAGCCAAC
>JAITED010000155.1 GCA_031282235.1 Propionibacteriaceae bacterium
AACCGCCAAACCCGAACGACCCCGATGTGCCCGCTTCGGTGGCGTTCACTTGGGCAATCGCTAGCGGGGTTGGGCTGCTGGTGGCGCAGGTGTTCAGCAATCGTTACGCAGCGCGTAAATACGCCAAACCGGTCAAAAAGCCAGCCAAAATCGCGTTCTGAACCGTATAGTTCTGAACAGCTTTTAACTGTTATACGCAGTCGATGCAGTACTCTTTGCCGTCGCGCACCTCAGCAATCTGAGAGCGGTTTTTCACTAAGAAGCAGCGCGCACAGGTGAACTCGTTCGCCTGCCTAGGCAGCACCCGTACCGTCAACTCCTCGTGGGACAAATCGGCTCCCGGCAACTCGAACGATTCTGCCGCCTCAGCCTCATCGACATCCACCTGCCCCGACTCTTTATCGTTGCGGCGCGTTTTCAACTCCTCTAGGGAGTCGTCAGCTACGCCTTCTTCCTGCTTCCGAACGTCGTAATCAGTCGCCACTGTGTTCTCCCCTTTTCAACAACCATAGAGCGCGTTCCACCTACCCTAGTGCATCCGCTCTGAGTCGTACAACCCAGTGATGGTACACCAAACAGCGGTACTTTGCTAAGCAACACATCATATTTGGATATTATTCCGCTCTAAACCGCCGTGTAAAAGCGCACAGAACGCCCGCAGGCGGTAAGTTGTACGCATGGATATCGCGCTAACACCCCGTGAAATCCAAGCTAGGATTCGCGCCGGGGAGCCACTCTACGAGGTGGCACACCAGGCCGGGGTGCCCCCAGAGCGCATTGACGCTTTCGCTGCGCCGGTGCTCGCCGAACGCGCAAATGCCGCCCGACAAGCCCAATCAGCTCTGGTGCGCCGGGGCGGCGAGCCGGTGTTGCACCGCACGTTGGGCAGCATGGTGGCCGACCGGCTCACCACCCGTGGCATTGACCCCGATTTAGTAGCTTGGGATGCCACCCGCGGCTTGGAGCGGTTGTGGGACATCCGCGCCGTATATCTGTCAGGCTCAGCCAGCCACGAGGCGATGTTCCGTTTCGACCCCAAAGGCCGTTTCTCTGTGGCAGCTAACGAGGATGCCCGCTGGCTCATCGGCGAAGAAACCACCTCCCACGGCCCGCAGCCGGGGCGGGGTGCGCCAACCGCTCGTTTCCGGGGTGCGTCCCCAGACGAGAACGAACCCACTCTGGACTTGAAACACGGCCAACTCGGCACCCTGCCGCCAAACTGGGCTTCCTCAAAACGCAGCCCGAAACCGAATACGAACGGCGCCGTCGATTACTTCCCGGCTGGGCTCACCCGCGTGGACGGCGTATACGAGCTAAGCCCCACTGCCGATGGGGATGCGCTCTACGACATGCTCTCCTCCATGAGTGAGGATTCGGTAAAGATTTACACCGGGTTGCTCTCGGATGAGCACCCAACCCCCGCCGCCGACCTGTTTAACCTCATTGAGGACACTATCGCAGTGATGACGGAGGAGTTTTCAGAGCCGATAACGCCGAACCCGGCTCCAACATCGGCTTCGACACCGGCTCCTGAGGCGGCAGTCACCGCCGTAGCGCCCCCCAGCCCGCAACCGCCTTTAATCCCTGCGGTTGCACCCACGCCAGAGCCGCCAGAGCCGGTTATGGCCGTATCCGCACCCGAGCCAGCGCCCGTATCCGAACCGGAGCAGACCCCAAAGCGTAAAAGTCGCAAACGCGCCTCAGTGCCCACTTGGGATGAAATCATGTTCGGCAGTCCGCAGTTGCCTGACCAGCGCTGACCTTTCTGACACGCTAACCGTTGTCAGCCGCGTATCACTCCTCCTCAAACAGCGTGTGAGCGCTGAGTGTAGCCCCGGAGTGGCCTTTGGGTTGCCGGGCGCGGTGATGAATCCGGCACAGCACCTCGTAATGCACCTCGTCCGGGGCGCTATTGCTGGTGTCGCCCACCAGCACCTGATCGCCTTCAATCACCATCACCCCATTGATGACCCGCGCGTTGTGGGTGCCGATACGGCCACACCAGCACAGCGGGCGCACCGGCAGGTTCTCAATACGGTCAGCCAACTCCACTAGGCGTTTAGAGCCGGGGAACATCTGGGTACGGAAATCGCACATGATGCCGAAACAGAACACATCGATGCCCATCTCGTCAACCACCCGCGCCAACTGGTCAACCTGCTCCACGCTGTAGAACTGGGCTTCGTCGCAGATTAGGAAATCCACCCGCTTACCCGCTAGGCGCTGCGCGCTGACATACGTCCAAAAGTCGAAGTCAGCGTCCACTTCGATAGCGTCTTTCTCCAGCCCGATACGCGAAGTGATGTGTGGCCTGCCGGAGCGATCCTGCGATGTAAAGAGCCGCCCTTTGCGGTCGTGCGCTGATTGCGTATAGTCCATCTGCAAAGCCAAAGTGGATTTTCCGGAATCCATCGGCCCCCCGAAAAACACTAACTCCCCTGGTGGTGTCCCACCGGTCGCTAATTCGTTCAGCATTTATTTTCCTTCATCTATCAACAACGGCACGTACATCTCAGCAGGGGTCAGCGAACCGTGCATCCCGATGAGTTTCATCTCGCCTGGCCACTGCCTAGTCAATAATGCCCCATCAGCGCGCATCGCCACCACCACATCGCCGATACGCGGCCGCACTGCTGCAGAAACCGTGCCGAACCACCCCTGCTCTATGGCTTCCTCCCGGCGTTGTACCCAAGCGCGCTCCCCCAGCACCGCCGCCCAACGTGCCGCCAAATCGCGCGGGCGCGCTGTGTATAGGTGCCGAAAACGCGCCTCGCCCTCCACCTGCTCTAGGTCGGTGCCCAGTCTGGTCTCGTCCTCCAACACCACCCGCGAGCGCTGCCCCGCATCGACCATGCCGTGGTCGCCGGTTATCAGTAGCGCGGTGTCCGAGTCCAGCGCGTCACGTAACTGCTCCAAAAACGCATCAATTGCGCTGAGCGTCTCCCGCCACTGGGCGCTGTTGCTGCCTTTGGCGTGTCCTACGTGGTCAAGGGAGAGTTCGTAAACATAAGTTAGGCTGCGTTCGCCCGCAACTGCGAGCGCCGCAATTTGGTCAACCCGCGCCTGCGCCCCTGCCTCAGGTATGAAACGCGCCCCCGCAAACGCCACTTTGGTCAGCCCGGAGTCGGTGAACTTCGCCCGCGCGATGTTGTTCACGCTCACCCCCGCTGCCGTCAAGCGTTGGAACCACGTCTCTGCCAGCCCGGTAGCGGTGTCCGGGCCACCCTCCCAAGTCAACGCATTCATCCCGCGCCCCGCCGCCCACCGGAACCGATACCCCACCAACCCATGCTCCCCCGGAGCTACCCCCGTAGTGAAAGCGGTAATCGCCGCTGCGGTGGTGGATGGCACCGTAGACGTGAGCCGCTGCCCGTCCCCAAAGATGCCCGCCAGATACGGAGCGTCTGCCAACGCCGCCTGTAATCCGTACCATCCCAGCCCGTCCACCAGCACCACTACGTAACGTTTTACGGAACCCATCGCCGTAGGTTTCACCAATTCAGCGGCGACTTGAGCGAGCACACCGGTCAACCCACCGCGCCCGTAATCGGGCAATATCGGTTCATCGCTCATCCCCCCATCTTCCCACAGCGGCGCGCCCGCTCCGCACTCGATACGCCGAACAGGCAAAATAGGAGGGCACGGATTGGAAGATGATATGGCAAGCATTACGGAGACAGAACCCGAACGCATCATTGACATTGATGTGAGCACGGAGATGCAGGCGAGCTTTTTGGAGTACGCCTACTCGGTCATCTATGCGCGAGCGCTGCCCGATGCCCGCGACGGCCTCAAACCTGTACAGCGCCGCATACTCTACTCGATGGATGATGAGGGGTTGCGCCCCGATAAGGCGTATGTGAAGTGCGCTCGTGTGGTCGGCAACGTGATGGG
>JAITED010000203.1 GCA_031282235.1 Propionibacteriaceae bacterium
CGCGACGTTGAAGTGCTGTTCGCCACCGGGGAGGGGCGCAAGGATGCGGGTACACACCGCTTGTCCGGGCGCGCCCGCGACAACCGCTTAGTCCACGTCGCCATACCGCCCGACCCCGCCGACCACCCCCGTCCCGGTGACTTGGCTACCGTCCGTATCACCTACGCTGCCCCCCACCACCTGATAGCCGATTCCCCACTCACCAACTTGATACGCACCCCCGGCGGTGATGCTTGGGAAATACGAGAGCGCGCCGAGTCCGCACAAGCCACCCCTAACCCCACCCCTACCGAATCATGACTATCCTCGCTATCGTCGGGCCGACGGCATCTGGAAAGTCCAGCTTCGCCGTCGAAATTGCGCAGCGCCTAGCAAGCAGCGGGCAAGCAGCGGAGATTGTCAACGCCGATTCGATGGCGGTGTATCGCGGGATGGACATCGGCACCGCGAAACCCACCGCCGCAGAGCGCGCCGCCGTAGCGCACCATCTGGTAGACATCATGGACATCACCGAGTCCGCTGCGGTGGCCGACTTCCAAGCCCTAGCGCGTACCACCATCGCTGACATCCAATCCCGCCAAGCGTTACCCATTGTGGTAGGCGGTTCGGCGCTGTATCTGCACGCCATTCTCGATGAACTGGAGTTCCCCGGTACCGACCCGGAGGTGCGCGCGCGGTGGCAAGCCAAATTGGATGAATCCAATCCGGAAGCGCTCTGGGAGGAGTTGCGCCGGTTAGACCCCGCTGCGGCTGCGGGCATCCTGCCCGGCAACGGTCGCCGTATTGTGCGCGCCCTAGAAGTGATTGAACTGAACGGCAGTTTCACATCGCAGTTACCCGCCCCCAAATACGCCCTCCCCGGAGTTATCCAACTCGGCGTATCTCTCCCCCGAGAGGTGGTTGATGCGCGTATCGCCGCCCGCGTGGAGCAGATGTGGGCAGCGGGTTTTGTGGCCGAAGTGCAGCGGCTGGAGGCTCAAGGGTTGCGCTCCGGGGTCACCGCCTCCCGTGCGTTGGGATACGCGCAGGTGCTGGCGTATTTGGACTCTCGGCTGAGCGAAGCCGAAGCCCAAGAGCGTACCGTAATCGCCACCCGCCAGTTCTCCCGCAAACAGTTGGCTTGGTTCCGGCGCGACTCGCGTATTGAATGGGTTGAACCGGCGGATTTCGTAGCCCGGGCGCTGGAGTTGTTGGCGACTTCTTAAGGCGGCGCAGTTCCCGATAGGCTGGGGGGGTGCCGCAACTTCCTGCCGTTTCTTTAGAGCGTATCGCTGCATGGCTAGAACCCGATACGGGCTTCGCGCCGATTACTGTGGTGGCCGAAACCGGTTCCACTAGCGTCGATTTGTTAGCGGCGCTGGCTAAAGGTGAGGCGACTGCGGGGGCGGTGCTGATTGCGGAGCATCAGAGCGCCGGGCGGGGGCGGTTCACGCGGGAATGGGTGGTGACACCGGGCAGCAGTCTCACCATGAGTTTGGTTTTAGAACCGGGGCGCCCGCAAGCCCAGTGGGGGTGGTTGTCGCTGCTCTCCGGCATGGCGGTAGCGGAGGCGGTACGCTCCCTCGACCCGGCGCAGATAGCGAGGGTGGAACTCAAATGGCCTAATGATGTGCTGGTTGATGGGCGCAAAGTGTGCGGCATCATCGCAGACGGCAGCGGAAAATACGCCGTAATCGGTATCGGGGTGAACGTGGGGCAGGATGAATCGGAGCTGCCAGTGCCTACCGCGACCTCGCTAGCGTTGACGGGACTGCCCGCCGATAAATCGTTGCTTGCGGCGCGAATCCTGGGGGCGCTCAGCCGCTATTTTAAGCGCTGGCAACAAACTGGCGACGTGCGCGCGGAGTATATGGCGTTGTCAGCCACGCTCGGGCGCAAGGTGCGGGTGATACTCTCCGATACGGAAACTGTTGAGGGTGAAGCCGTCGGCCTTGATACGGACGGTTCACTGCTGGTTGCACACGATGGTACGGTGAGTTCGTTCTCCGCCGGTGATGTAGTGCATCTGAGGTGAGCGGTGGCAGCGTTGGATGTCGGGTTGGCGACGGGTGAGAAAGTTATCGTAGACACCCGCCGCTCCGGTGCGCTGCTGCTGGGCCCGGTGGTGGCGCTGTTGCTGCTCGCTGTGGTAACTGGGGGCGGGCTAGCCCTGTTGCCGATGCGCTGGCAGCCCTACGGCACTTGGGCGTTGCTCGCGGTGGTGGCGGTGCTGGGGTTGGTGAGCGTGGTAGTGCCGACGTTGCGCTGGTGGGTTAGCGAATGTTTAATCACCAACCGGCGTATCAAAACCCGCACTGGGGTAATCAACACCATCCGTCACGACATCCCGCTCTCCCACATCCAGCAGGTGTCGCGCTCGGCCAGCCTCGCCGAGCGGCTCTACGGTTCCGGGTCGCTGCGGTTGACCATGACCAGCGGGCAGGTGTTCGTGATACCGGGCTTGCCGCGTATTGCTTGGTTGCACTCGCTGCTTTCAGAACTGGTCTGGGCATACGGGCCGGGTCACGTAAACTAACGGATATTACCGGATATTACCGGATACGACTAGGAGGTTTGAGTGATGGATACGCCACTGGTGGGCATCATCATGGGTTCGGATTCCGATTGGCCAACTATGGAGCCAGCCGGGCGCGCCCTAGACGAGTTCGGTATCGGTTGGGAAGCCGACGTGCTGTCGGCGCACCGAATGCCCGCCGAAACTGCGGCGTATGCCCGCGAAGCTGCCCAGCGCGGACTGCGGGTCATCATCGCCGGAGCCGGGGGAGCCGCCCACCTGCCAGGCGTTTTAGCCGCCCTCACCCCACTGCCTGTTATCGGTGTGCCCGTAGCCCTAAAAACCCTAGACGGCTTGGATTCGCTGCTCTCCATCGTGCAGATGCCCGCCGGGGTTCCGGTCGCCACCGTAGGCATAGACAACGCCCGCAACGCCGGTCTGCTAGCAGTGCGCATCCTCGCCGCAGCCGACCCCGCCCTAACCGCCAAATACCTAGCGTTCATGGACACCCTACGCGCCGCTGCTACCGCCAAAGGCGAAAAAATACGCGCCCACTCCCGTATTTAAGGCTTTACTTTGCGGTGAAGCGTTTTAGTTGGGAGGTGTCTCCGGCGGCGATTTCGGCGAACAGTTCAGTGCAGGCGGTGGCATCCAGTAGCACGCTGGAACCGGCATCGGTGTGTACGTCGGGGTCAGCGATGGGGGCGGTGAACTGGAGCGCTTCACCGGAGATGAACTTTAGGCCGCCGCGGGCAGCGCTCCAGAGCTGGCCAAGGCTGGTGTCGTTACCGGCGGTGACGAGTTTCACTAGTTCGTGAGTGGTGTCCCACCAGCGCCAAGGCAGCGTCACGGTTTCGGTGACGGCGAGTTTTTTGGCCACTAAAGAGATGGTTTCGCGCTGGCGTTCCACCCGTCCCAAATCACCGCGCGGGTCGGCGTAACGCATCCGGACGTATGCCAACGCCAAGCGGCCATCTAAGTCGTGGCAGCCAGCGCTCAAATCCAAACCGGAGTAACCGTCGGAGACGTCCTCGTCAAGGCAGACGTTGATGCCACCGACGTAATCGACCAGTTTTGCGAAGCCGACCATCGAAATCTCCAGATAGCCGTCAATACGCAGCCCAGTGAACTGCTCCACTGTGGCGGTGAGCAGTGCGGCACCGCCGTAGGCATACGCAGCGTTGAGCTTGTCAGGGCCGTAACCGGGGATGTCCAGATACGAATCGCGCGGCAAGCTGATGAGCGCCGGGGGGCCCTCGGGGGGGATGTAGTAAAGCAGTACAGTGTCAGTACGGTTGCCCTCTGCGTCGCCCGTACCGTATTTTTCGCGTTCCTCCGGGGTCATCGCATCGCGTGAATCGCCCCCCACTAGCAAAAACAGTGTGCCGGGCGTATCGGCGGGTCGGGGGGTGGTTGGGGTGTTATCCACCCGTTCCACCCCGCCCCAAGCGTGAAACGGGGTGAAAACCATGAAAGCCCCCCAAGCCAACACCAACGCCAAGATGACTAGGCCCGTATTGCGTATCGGGTGCGCGAAACGTTTCGTAGCCGCCGGGGTGGCATCCGGGGTGGGGTTCGCTTTAGCAGGTTTGTGGGGGCTTTGAGCGCCCGGTTTAGGGCTCCGCAAATCCCAATCCGGCGCGGCATCGGAGACAGCGGCAGCGGTTGTGCCGGGAGTCGCAGCCGGGGCGGGGGAGGGCGGATTTTTGCCGCCGTACAGCCACTCCAAATCGGCTGCGTGTTGGGCGGCGCTGGTCGCATTGGGGAAGTGCTTATCAGCCATGCCACAACCTTAGCGTGCAACTGGGCTTAGCAGCGGATACGACGCTGATAGAGAACCACCGATTAATCGTCTAAATTGGTGGGTATGGAATATGCCGTGATTATGGCGGGGGGGTCCGGCACTCGGTTATGGCCGCTGTCGCACCACGGGGAGCCAAAACAGTTACTGGAGTTGTTCGATGGGCGCTCCATGTTGCAGTTGGCTTGGGAGCGGGCGCGTGCGCTGCTGCCTGCGGAACGGATTTTGGTGTGTACCGGAATGGGATACGCCGACACCGTGGCCGCGCAGTTGCCGCAGTTGTCCCGCGAGAACCTGTTGGGGGAGCCGCTGGGGCGGGATTCGCTGAACGCCGCCGCTTGGTCGGCTGCGGTGTTGGCTGAGCGCGACCCCGAGGCGGTGTTGACCATTCTCACCGCTGACCACCTGATTCACCCGGTGGAGGTGTTTGCCAACCGGATGCGGTTAGGGTTCGAGGCGGTGGGTGCCAACCCCGACCTGCTGGTCACTTTCGGCATCGTACCTACCACCCCGGCCACCGGATTTGGCTATCTCCATTTAGCTGAGCCGCTGCCGGGCTACCCCGAAGTGGTGGCGATACGCGAGTTCAAGGAGAAACCAAACCTAGCGCTGGCCGAGACGTATTTAGCCGATGGTGGTTACTGGTGGAACTCTGGCATGTTCATCTGGCGGGCGGCCACCATGCTGTCGCTGCTGGAGCAGTTGGTTCCAGTGAACGCTGCGCTGGTTAA
The DNA here is from genome assembly GCA_031282235.1 of Propionibacteriaceae bacterium. Lineage (GTDB taxonomy): Bacteria > Actinomycetota > Actinomycetes > Propionibacteriales > Propionibacteriaceae > WRGV01. Next base: position 5,027 of record JAITED010000203.1, read on the forward strand.
AGAACTGGCCGCTCACCCCGAGCGCTTGAGCGAAATCTATCCCCAGTTGCCCGCCAACTCCATCGACTACGCGGTGATGGAACCGGTGTCGCACGGGTTGACCCCGGCGCGTATCGCCGCTATCGGTATGGAGTTGGATTGGCGCGACGTCGGCTCCTACAACGCCCTGCACGCCGCATTGCCCCACGATGCGGCAGGTAACGCCACGATTGGCGCGGTGACTCTCGACTCCACCCAAGGCACTTTGGCGATAAACGCCACCCCCGGCGTATTGGCCGTCCTAGGAGCCCAAGACCTAGTGATAGTACGCACCGATTCCGCAACGTTCGTAGCCCCCCTAGCGGCCTCCGAACGTGTCAAAGAAATCGCCAACTCCATAATGTCAGCCTGAGCCCTCATCCCCACCCACCCCTCCCCGTCATGCTGCTCCTTAAGCGCTAGCCAAAACAGGGGGGAGTGGGGCGCACGTTTGGGGGGTAAAGCGGCGTATTAATTATTTTGAAGGGGAAATATGCTGGGTTCAACAAAAATATGGCGTTCCACTTGACGGACAGGGGATTACAGCTGTGTAATTACACCAGTAAGATTTTTCCTGACTCACACGGAGGCCAAAGTTGGCCGAGGCGGGCGGTCGGCCAATTGGTCATTCCGGTGCGGGTTCTGAATAATCAGTTTGGTTGGTCGGGGTTTGCGCCCTGAGCGGGTTCAAGCAATGGAATAGTTGGAGGTTGGCGATGGCTCAGCTCAGTGTAGGTTGGCAGTTCTTTAGCGGAGTGCTAGGCGATGGGACTGACGGCGTACTGGCTTGGCAGGAGTCAGCACTGTGTGCGCAAACCGACCCCGAGGCGTTCTTTCCAGAAAAGGGTGGTTCCACCCGCGAAGCGAAGCGCGTATGCGCCCAGTGTGATGTGCGCGAACAGTGTTTAGAGTACGCCCTGCTGAACGATGAGCGGTTCGGTATCTGGGGCGGGCTTTCCGAGCGGGAACGCCGGGGAGTACGTCGACGCAAGGTTGCCTGATAGTTTTCTTAGATTTCCCAATGAATCTTAAGCTATCTTTAGGGTAGAAATGCTAGTCAATACGGCATAGCGACCATTTCTGGCACCCTAGAGTTACCAGTCTCTTCTTAGGTAGACTAGACTGACCCGGTGAGTTTGGAAGAGGCGGATCTGTGGGCGTGGGCTCACGAGGAAGATCACGAAGATACGCCGCCGCGCGGCGCGGATCGGGTTACCGCCATTATCGTCACCCATAACGGTGCGCCGTTCATCGGTAAGGCCGTGGTGGAGTTGTCCCGCTCCGAGCAGCGCCCTGGGCACATCATCGTAGTGAACACTGGCTCAAAGGATGCCACTCATCGCGTACTTGACCAAGCGCTATCGGAAGAACTCATCGACCAAGTCATCGCTGCCCCCTCCGACATCGGTTTCTCCGCTGCGGTGAACTTGGCCATCGACGAATCAGAGGCGCTGCCGCCGCTGTGGTACTGGCTGCTGCATGACGATTGCTGGCCGCGCCACGATGCCCTCACCGAACTGTTGCGCGCCGCTACCGTACCGGACTTCGCCACCGGCCCAGCCATCGTGCTGCCCAAACTACTGAAACCCCATCGTGGCAACAGCCCAGACCGAGTCAGCAGCGTAGGGGAGACTATCGCCCGTAGCGGGGCGCGTATCGCCAGCGTGGAACCCGGTGAGATTGACCAACGCCAAGATGAGGCTATGCCCGTATTGGGCGGTGCCACCGCCGGGATGTTGGTACGCGCGGATGCGTTGGAAGAACTGGGCGGCTTAGCGGAGGGGTTGCCGTATTTTCGTACCGGTGTCGAGTTGGGTTGGCGCGCCCATCGGCGGGGGCTACAGGTGGAAACCTGCCCGGATGCGGGGGTGTATCACGAGCAAGCCTCGTGGAGTGGCCGCCGCGACTCCGAATCCGCGTTTGACCCGGAGGCACACGATTTGGCCGCTGGGATGCGGGTGGTGCAGATGCACTCATCGGTGCCGCTGCTCACCGGTGTTCGCCTGCGGCTGGTGAACCGGGCGCACTACATTCAGGCCGCGCTGGCTAAAGACTCTGACCGTACCCGGCTTTACTCAAAGGCCGCTCGGGCGTTCTCCCAAACGCGCTCCGAACTGCCGGGGCTGTTGGCGCTGACTGCCCCCATTAAACGTGACAGCGTTCGGGTGCCCAAGGGGTTGCTGCCCGGCAGGTTCTGGGGTTTGGGACGGTTCATGCAGTGGAGCATGGGCAAAGTGGAGAGTTGGTGGCGGCGGCTGATGGGTTCCACCACCGGCATCGGCATTGACGACCTCACCAGCGACGAAACGGACAGCTACCGTTATCAACGAACCAACATATCGCTCGTCGGTGTCGCGGCGGTGCTGCTGGCGCTGTGTACGATACTCGCTTTCCGTACCTTGATAGGTTTCGGATACCCCACGTCAGACTCGCTGTTGCCACCCCCGGCGACATTGGGGGACGCTTGGGATAATTGGATTAAAGCCACCCCAGGGCTGCCGGGAGCTAATGCCCCTTGGCTAGGCATTATGGCATTGGGTTCCACTATCGCTGCCGGGCAACCGGCGTTATTCGTCTGGTTGTTGCTGCTCAGTTCCGTATTGGTGGCTTTCACCACCGCGTATCACTTCCTACGGCGCATCACCCCGAGCAACTTCGCGTTGCTGCTCGCTGCCGTATGGGCGTTGCTGTTGCCCACCAGCGGGCTGCTGCGCTCCGGTTCGCTCTCCGGGATTGTGGTGGCAATCATGTTGCCGGTGCTGGCCATCGGATTATACGAATGGACGCACGTCCCGCTTAGCGGGTTGGCCGGTTTGCAACCTCCGGGGTTAGTGGCGGTGTGCGGCACACTATTCGCGGCGGTGTCGCCGTCGCTGCTTTTAGGGGTGGTGGCAGCCGGGTTTGTGGTCGCCATGTTCCGGCGCGACTTTAGAGGTTTTCTCGTTATCACGCTGATGCCGCTGCTAGTTTTAGGGCCGTGGTGGCCGAGAGTGCTGGCCGACCCGGCCCGTATCTTCGCCTCCGTTGATGGAGCCGCCAACCCCGCCGACAAACTGGCAGATGTCGTCTCGCTGCTCGCTGCCCGCTTCGGCAACTCCGGGCCGTGGTGGCTCACTTGGGGAGTGTTGGCCGTGTTGGCCATAGCGTTCTTGAGTGCCGGACGGGCGCAGTTGGCGTCCAAGTGGCGGCGGGTGCTGCTGATTGCCATGGCGGCATCAATGCTGGTCGGAGTGGCGTTGGGGCGTTACGTGTTCTATATCGGTAGCGTGCCGGTACGCGGGTTCTCGATACCTTGGGTTTTCGGCGCCCTGTTGATCGCTTTGACGCTGATAGCGCTCTGGCTTAAATCCTCCAACAGCACTCCCAGCACCAAAACCCGCGCCAGTAATGAAATACGTTCCGCCTGCGTTGGGTTGTTGGCGGCGTACTGCGCGCTCGGAACCGTATGGTGGGTTTGGGCTGGGGCGGGTGAACCGTTGCAACTACAAACCAACGACGGGTTGCCCGGCTATGTCAATGCGGTGGAGGAATCTTGGCGTGCCAGTCGTACGTTAGTGGTCACTTTAGATGACGGGGTGGCTGCGGTGAGCGTAAAAGATGCCAAACATCCAGTATGGGGCAGTGGGGAATCCGAAGCGTTGCAGCCAGAGGCACTGCAGACCGCTTACTTGGAGTTGGCGCAACAGATTGCGGACGGGGTGATTACGGATCGGCTCGCGGAACGGTTGGAGCAGGCGGGTATCGCGCATGTGGTGGTGACCGGAGCTCCCGCCCCCGTCATTCTGGCGTTACAGGGGGTGCCCGGTTTAACCGGGGCTTTAGAGGTTGATGGGCCGGTGCAAACATACGTATTCACTGTCGCTGGCACTCCCAGCCGGGTGAACATTGTGACCGCGGGGGTGCAGACGCCGCTGGAGCGTGAAACCGTGGACACCGGGCCTAGTTACCGCCGTTTGTTGCTGTTGGAGCAGGCAGACCCGGACTGGAAACTCACCGTCTCCGGGGTGCCGCTAACCCCAGTTACTGACGATAGTGGGCTGGCACTGTTCGATTTAGGCGCCGCTAGCGGCGAGGTTGAGTGGCATTTGGAGCCCACTTGGAGTTGGGTGATTTGGGAGTTGGTCGCGGTGGTAGTGCTGTTGTGGCTAGCTGCTCCGGCGGCGCGGCGCAACGAACGTAGCGTTCGCGACTCTTGGAAGGGGGAAGATGATGAGTGAAGAACCCACCGGCACCCCGGTGCCGGACGCAGAGTTTTCGCCACCAGAACCTCCCGAGGCCGCGACTCCTGCGTCGCCAACTTCGGCGTTTCCCGACCGTCTCGGCACCGCCTTTTCTTTACTGCGGGGGCGTAAACCGCAGTCCCGCCGCAGTGGTGGCAGTGGGGATGCTGCGGCTGGGGCTACGCCAAATACGGAAAAAGGTGAGGTAGCTGCAACGGCTGAAACGGCTGAAACGGCTGAAACGGCGCAGACAAGCCAAGATGAGACGGAACTAGACACCACCACCCCTCCTGTCGCCCATGCGAAGCGGGGAGTGACACCGGATGAGGAGTGGGCGAATGGCGCCGGGCTGGACGAGGATAGTGATGTCGCCACTGAGCCGAACACGAAACCGATGCGCGGTGCGCGCACAGATGACGTAGTTGTTGACGAAACTCTGGATGACGAGGTGTTATCGGAGGACGATACGGCGCAGGACGCTTCGGAGGATGCCACCACTGATGGCAGCGCCGGTGCCGCAACTAGCACGGTTGGGCATTACGCCCGCCGCGTCATGCAGCAGGTAAAAACTCCGATGCAGGTGATGTTGGGGACTACGGACGCATCGAAACAGCATCCACCGCTGGAAGCGTTGATTGGAGTAATTCTGCTGGTGGTGGGGGCATTGGTCGTCGCGCTGGTGTCGAAGTATCCCCAAGCGCCCCAGACTGTGATGCCGAAAGCCGATATTCGGCTGGTGTGCCCTGGGTTCGAAGCGTATCCCGGCACGATTAGCGCTCAGGTGAAAGGTGGCGCTAACTACAGCGTCGTCGGTGCCGACAGCGCTGAAACCGCTAAGGTTGGCCAGTTTGATATAACCGATGTGAAGTCTCCATCCTCACTGGCAGCGGTGACGGGAGCGTCGGAACTGGTGGCGCGGCTCACTATCACGGATGGCACGCGCACCGCGGCGACCAACTGTAGTGCGCCGCTGGCTAGCCAATACTTGCTGTTCCCCGATGCCGCCGGGAGTACGCTACAGATTGCCAACCCCGATGCGAGCGTTGCGGTGTATAACGTCACCATCATCGGCCCGAAAGGGGAGATTACGGGGGAGCAGTTGCGCGATGCCCGGCTGGCTCCCAACTCGGTGATGGAGTACAACCTGTCTGACTACGTGAAAGATGAAGGCTCGGTCGGTATTCGGGTGCAGAATACGCACGGGCGTTTGCTAGCCACCGGGTTGGTCACCAACGGCGGGCTGGATTTGATAAGCGCTTCGAATACTGGATTGAGCCTAGTGGCCGCCGGAATCCCCACATTGGCCAGCGTGAAAGTGGTGCTCACCAACCCAGCTACCGTGCGGGTTACTGCGAGCATCAAGGCGTTGACGGATACGGGAGTCGTAGGTTTAGCGGGTGTTGATGCCATCACCATTGAAGCTTCACAGTCAAAAGTGGTTGATGTGAGTGAGGCGATGTTGGGGCTGGGGGGAGCGCTCCAAATCACCGCTAACAATGGTATTGCGGCCAGCGCGGTAGTCGGTTACGCCGACGATGTAGCCGTAATCCCCGCTATCCCGTTCACGCATCTGGTGGCCGAACCGCTGTTGTCTGCCGCTGCGCCCCCCATGACGTTGACGCTGGCGAACGTATCTGAGGCCGCCGCCGATGTGCAACTGAGCCTATTTACAGCCACCGGCTCAACCGAAACCACGGTGACGCTACCCGCTAGCAGCACGTTAGCCACTCCCATCCCCGAGGGTGTCATCCGGGTGGGGTTAGAAGTCCCGCAATTAGTGGCCTACGCCCTAGCCCAAGACGAAAGCGGCTTAACCGTCACCAACCTCCCCACCGAAGTCCGCGACATCGGCCGTACCCCCCTAAAAATCGTAGTGCGCTAAGAATCGCGGTTGAGGTTTCGCGGGTAGTTACTGCTACTTCCAACGCTATTGACACCCTGATGTTTAAGTGACACTATTGGTATATGAGTGACACTTATACTGCGGTGATGGGAGATAAAGGGCGGGTGGTGATTCCAGCCCCGTTGCGTATTGAATACCATTGGGCAAGGGATGAGGTGCTGGTGCTTATCCCGGAGGATTACGGTGTACGTGTGCTTACGCGCAGTGCGCTGTTGGCTGAGACGCGAGCGAAGTTGAAAAACCTGCCTAGCCTAGCCGATGAGGTTATTGCAGAGCATCGCGCTGAGGCAGCGCGCGATAGGGGAGAGCAGAAAGAGCGCCGGGCGCAAAAGCAGTTACAGAGGCGGGACGTATGAGTGTGGTGTTCGATGCCTCCGCGCTGCTGGCTTTCTTGCAGGAGGAACCGGGGGCTAGCGTCGTTGAGCTAGCGTTGGAAGATGCCGATGCGGTTTGTCCGGCCACTAACTGGTCGGAGGTGGCTCAGAAGCTGTGTTACCACGGTGTGGATTGGGCAGAGAGCCGGGAAGCACTGCACAGTTTTGGAATACGGGTGGAGCCGATAACGGAAGTCGATGCTGAGCGAGCGGCTGAACTGTGGACGGAGCATTCGTCCCTCTCATTGGCTGACCGACTCTGCCTTGCCGTGGGGGAGCGTTTGGATGCCGATGTGCTAACGGCAGACCGGGAACTGGTGAAAGCCCACCCACAAGCTAAATCAATCCGTGGCTTGGAGGTTGTTTAGTTTACGGTGTGGGGTTGTGCTAGGGTCTGGTGTACAAATGAATATCAGACGTCAGCGGTTGCGTATGCAATAACATAGGAATCCGGTGTGAGACCGGGGCTGCGACCCAACTGTGATAGTCCGAGGATGGAACTGCTGAGTTTATTTACTGTTCTGTTTTGGGGCTTTAGCCAGGAACTTGCCGGTGGCGTGTGGGATGGGGAAGCACTAGTCGTTTGGTTAGTGGGTTCTCTGACTCTCAGGATTCGTGGGAGCGCTCACTTGGCGTCAAGGGTTGACGTTTTGTGTTTGTTTTTCATCTTTTTTTGAGGGTTGCTCTCGTCCTTTCTTTCGCTTTCGGGTCGGTTTTGTGTTCCGGGGGG
>JAITED010000207.1 GCA_031282235.1 Propionibacteriaceae bacterium
CGTCCTCAACGTAGAAGTCGTGCGTATTCGGAGCCACTTTGCAGATGCAGGGCACTTTGCGCGAGAGGGCGTCAATATCATCTTGGGTGAAATCCACGTCCGCGGCATCCGCAGCGGCCAGCAGGTGCAGCACGGTGTTGGTGGAACCGCCCATCGCAATGTCTAACGTCATGGCGTTGATGAACGCTTCCCGGGTGGCGATTGAACGTGGCAATACGGACTCGTCGCCATCCGTATAGTAGCGCTGGCACAACTCTACGATGAGCGCCCCCGCCTTTTCACCCAAGGCTTTCCGGGCGGTGTGGGTGGCAAGGGTGGTGCCGTTGCCGGGCACGGCCAGCCCGAGCGCTTCGGCGAGGCAGTTCATGGAGTTGGCGGTGAACATGCCAGAACATGAGCCGCAGGTGGGGCAAGCGGTGGCTTCAATCTCGTCCAGTTCCGCATCATCCACTTCAGGGTTTACGGAGAGAATCATCGCGTCAATGAGGTCTAGCCGGGTGGTCTGCGTTGAGCCTTTAGTGAGCCGTGCGTGCCCGGCTTCCATCGGGCCCCCGGAGACGAACACCGTGGGAATGTTCAGCCGGAGCGCCGCCATCAACATCCCGGGGGTGATTTTGTCGCAGTTCGAGATGCAGACCAACGCATCGGCGCAGTGCGCGTTGACGCTGTACTCCACGGTGTCGGCTATCAGCTCACGTGACGGCAACGAGTAAAGCATCCCGGTGTGCCCCATAGCGATACCGTCGTCCACTGCGGTGGTGTTGAACTCGCAAGCGATTCCCCCCGCTTCCTCCACAGCGGCCTTGACTATGCGCCCCAACACGTTGAGGTGCATATGCCCCGGCACAAACTCGCTAAAACTGTTAGCGATGGCGATGACGGGTTTGTGGGCGCGTATATCTTCAGCGGAAAGCCCGAGCGCCCGCCACAGCGCCCGTGCCCCAGCAAACTCGCGGCCATCCATAGTGGTACGTGAACGAAGTGTAGGCATACGTTAAAGCCTAATGCCCCCCACCGGTGCTTTGTCTCTCAAATCCGTATGTTGGCCTGACGTTTGAGAACGGAGTTATCCACAGGGCGCTGTAACCCAGATAGTTATCCACAATTCGCAATTGCTTGGCCGGTTTGGCGGTTTTTTAGGTAGAGACGTACCGGAGGTGAAAGATGTCCGATAGTAGCTGTGACGCCGGGGGAGATATGACGCGGGAAACTCCCGCCAATCCCCCCTTGAGTTTCGTATACAATATAGGGGATAATTGGTTTCACAACGGTATCCGCTGGATTCCGTACCGAGTGGTTACGGAGTCGGCCTACAAACATGGGGCGAACCGGAGAATCATCAATGAGGTGCTGCAGCAGGTGGTGGTAGCTGACCAAGTGACGGAGAACCCCAACTGCCTACTGCTCGGGTTTGATGCTGCAGGGCGGCTGTGGGAGTTGGTAGGTGCGTTGCGAGAGAACGATGGGGTGTTCGTGATTTGGCATATGCAGCGTTGTCGGCGTAAATATCTCAAGCTGCTGCCCGGATACGCAGGGAAAGGTGATAGTGATGATTAGTTTGGCAGAGAAGTACGGGGCAATTCATGGCCGCCCGCTGGATGAGGAGTATCTTGCAGAACTCGTTGCTGAAGCCGAGCGCGGTTATGACGTCGATAAGATTCTTGCCAGCCGTAAAGGCCGTCCCCCATTGGGCGTAGGCCCATCCGTGGTAGTCCCAGTGCGATTGGAACCCGTGCTAGCGGCAGCGCTGGACGAGCGGGTGCAGCAGACAAACAGCACCCGCTCCGTTGTGGTACGAGCAGCGCTCGCTGCTTATTTAGATGCCGCGTAGCGTTGTTGGGGGTTACTCGTGGGAGTAGTAGTTGGGGGCTTCTACGGTCATCATTATGTCGTGGGGGTGGCTTTCGCGTAGGCCAGCTGAGGTGATACGGACAAAGCGGCCATTGGCGTGCAGTTCGGGGATGGTGCGTGAGCCGGAGTAGAACATGGATTGGCGTAGGCCGCCGATGAGTTGGTATACCACTTGGGATAGCGGCCCACGGTAGGGCACTTGCCCCTCGACACCTTCGGGGATGATTTTGTCGTTGGATGACACGTCGCCTTGGAAGTAGCGGTCTTTGGAATACGACATGAACTTGCCGCGTGAGGCCATCGCCCCCAACGAGCCCATACCGCGATACGTCTTGAACTGTTTGCCGTTGATAAACACCAGTTCGCCGGGGCTTTCGTCGCAGCCAGCTAGCAGCGACCCGAGCATCACGGTGTCGGCTCCGGCCACTAAGGCTTTAGCGATGTCGCCGGAGTATTGCAGACCGCCGTCGCCCACCACGGGCACGCCGAACTCGCGGGCGGCGCGGGCAGATTCGTAGATGGCGGTGATTTGGGGCACGCCCACACCTGCCACCACCCGAGTGGTGCAGATGGAACCAGGCCCGATGCCCACTTTGATGGCATCAGCGCCCACTTCGCACAAGGCTTTCGCGGCTTCATACGTCGCAACATTGCCCGCCATCACGTCAACACCTGCGGCCAACGGTTCGGCTTTCAGCCGTTTAATCATCTCCAGCTCGGCGTTGGAGTGGCCATGCGCGGTGTCAACCACGATGAGGTCAACGCCCTCAGCGATGAGCGCCATCGCCCGCTCCCAACCGTCGCCCAACGCCCCAATTGCGGCACCGACCCGTAACCTGCCCTGTTCGTCTTTGCTAGCCAGCGGGTATTTGTCGGATTTTACGAAGTCTTTTAAGGTGATGAGACCCTTGAGGTAGCCCGCGTCGTCGATTAGTGGCAGTTTCTCAATCTTATGTTTGGCCAGCAGCGCCAGCGCGTCCTCGCCCGAGATGCCCGGATACCCAGTGACCAGCGGCATCCGCGTCATCACCTCTCCGACTAGGCGCTCAGGGTCGCTCTCGAAACGCATATCGCGGTTAGTGACGATGCCTAGCAGCTTGCCCTGCTCATCCACCACCGGGATGCCAGAGATACGATATGTGGCGCACAAGTCGTCGGCATCGCGTAACGTCTTGTCAGGGGTGATAGTGATGGGTTCGTCCACCATGCCCGCCTCGGAACGCTTCACTTGATCCACCATGTGTGCCTGCTCGGCGATGGAGAGGTTACGGTGAATCACGCCGATGCCACCCTCACGCGCCATGGCGATAGCCATCCGAGTCTCGGTCACGGTGTCCATAGCTGCGCTGAGCAGCGGCACTTTGACGTTAATACGTTTGCTGAGTCGCGTTCCGGTATCGACTTGGGACGGAATCACATCGGATTGGCGGGGCTGCAAGAGCACGTCGTCAAAGGTGAGTCCGAGGGTGGCGAACATCTCCGGTACGCCAGCAGGGTTGAGATGGGACACTAAAGCTGCCTTCCGAGCTTAAGGGTTATTTTCGTTGCTATCTATGGTAGCCGTATCCCAGGAGAGTGGGTGACGCAGTTTAACAATTCGGATTAGCGCGGCTGGGGCGAACAGCGCTCCAAGATTTCGACTCCAAGATTTCGTCCATACGTAACTGACGCGCTACCGCATGCCCCTATTACGTTCAGTATTTTTCGGTTACACTGACATTACGTGCGGCATCTCACTCAACAATGAGTGTTCGGGGGGAGGCCGCAGATCGGTGGTGTACCGTCGGCGGAATGGACTGAGACGGGATACGCATACTCCCCCAACTCTCACATTCTACGGCGGGGCATTATTGACCGGCGGTTCTCGTGTCCCCGACGGCAGCGACGATGCTAGCCGTAACTGGAACCCGATAAGAAGGAGTTTTAATGCGGAATCCATTCAAGAAAGCTGTGCCGGTGCTGGTAGCTGTGACTACCGCGCTGTTGGGCAGCAATCTGTCACTAGGGCAAGGTGCGGCAATCGCCGACACCGACCCCACTATCATCGACATCTTTACGTTCAATGATTTTCATGGCCGGATAGATGAGGCCATCACCGTGCCTTGGGCAGCCACGTTGGAGCAGGCTGCGCTCGCAGCCGATGCCGCAGGGCACGACGTAGCCACCATCTCCGCCGGTGACAACATCGGCGCGTCGCTGTTCGCCTCCGCGTCCGACCAAGATTTTCCCACCCTTGATGTGCTAAATCTGCTCACGGAAGAGGAAGAACTTGGGTTCGCAGCTTCAGCGGTAGGCAACCATGAGTTCGACCAAGGATTCAAAGACCTAACCACGCGGGTGGACGGGGCCGCCAACTTTGAGTATCTCGGCGCTAACGTCAGGTACGCTAAGGACGGTTCCGAAGCTCTGACGCCGTATTACATTCAGACGTTGGCATCCGGTCTTACGCTCGGCATCATCGGCGTAGTCACAGTGGAGACCCCAACGCTGGTTTCTCCTGCCGGAGTGGCAGATTTACGCTTCGATGACCCGGTGACTACGGTCAATACTTACGCAGCTCAGTTGACCGATGGCAACGCCGCCAACGGTGAAGCTGACATCATCGTCGCGGTGTATCACGAGGGCGCTGCGGTAGGGGAGCCTAAGACGCTAGCTGATGCTGTGGCTGCCACTGAGGTGTTTAACCGTATCGTCAACGATACCTCCCCGAAAGTTGCTGCCATCATCAACGGTCACACCCATCAGAAATACGCTTGGAGTTCTGATACGCCGAAGCGCCCCATCATTCAGGCCGGTTCTTACGGCGACAATGTTGGACACATCACCTTGACGTGGGATGGCGAAAAAGTGACCGCGTTTACAGTGGAAAACATCGCCCGTATCACCAACCTAGTACCCAATGCGAACGGCAATGGGGAAACGGATATCGGTGCCCCCTGTGCAGCGGAGGCTGTCCCGGATAAATACAAGGTCGGAAATATCCCTGCTATTTATAAATCAGTGTGCGACTCGATCGCCGCTGCCGCTGTGATTGGCAACGTAGTGATCGCCAAAGTGAGCGCCGACATCACCACCGCAGCACCAGGTGGCTCTTGGGCCGACGGGAAATATTCGGTGAAGGATATTGCGGGTGTAGCCGGTGCCGGCGAGCGCGTAAATGAGTCAGCACTAGCGAACTTGGCTGCCGATTCCTTCCTGTGGACTGCCAACAAGGAGGGCTCGCAGGTCACTGGCGGTGCTGATATCGGCATCATAAACGCTGGCGGTGGCATCCGCGCCAACCTGCTCTACGGCACTAACGGTGATATTTCGTATGCTGCCGCTAATGCGGTGATGCCGTTCGTAAACAATGTTTGGACGGTGGAGTTGACCGGCGCGCAGTTCAAGCAGTTCTTGGAGGAGCAGTGGCAGACGGACAGTGCGGGTGCTCGTCCGGGGCGTCCGTTCTTGGTGACCGGGTTGTCCAGCAACGTCACGTACACCGTCAACTCGGATAACCCTGAGGATGATGCCTGCGCGTATGACAGCGAAGCTGGTTGCGAGTGGAACGATGCGGCTAGCCACATCACTGGAGTGTTTGTGAACGGCGAGCCGTTGGATGCCGAAAAGACCTACAAGATCATCACGCTGAGTTTCCTCACTGCTGGCGGCGACAACTACCGCGTGATGGCAGAGGGCGCCAACGCTACCGACACCGGCTTGGTAGACCGTGATTGCTGGATTGACTACCTGAAGTATCTCTCCGGTAACACTACCGGCACCCCGACTAAGGCGATTGCGCCGAGCTTTGCGCACCGCTCTGTGGTGGTGTCAAACGCGAGCGCGGAGTGGACGCCGATGGAGCCCATCGAAGCCACCCCCGGGACGACGTTGACGTTTAGCGTGTCACGGCTCAACATGATTAGCCAAGGTTCTCCGGCTGCCGCTACCGGCACCCTGACCTTGACTCCAGTGGGCGGCGGCGCGGTAACCGAGATTTCGGCGCTTACGTTCATCGCCCCCGATGGTGATTGCGTAGCTGATGCTGGTGTCTCTGACACTCTAAACCCCGCATCCACCGGCTGCGCGGCGATCACTTGGGAGATTCCCGCCGATCTCGCCGCAGGTGACTACGTGCTAACCGTCGCTGTGAAAGAGAACGGAACCGAGGGAAATATCTGGGTTAGAGTGCCAGAGCTGGTCAACGCTCCCACCGGTGGCGAACCCATCGGCGCGACGCTGCCTGCCCTAGGCGCGCTGTTGCTGCTCGGCGCTGCGGTGCTAGTCGGTCGCCGTAAGCTCGCCTAGCTATAGCGGATTCATAGAATACGCGGCGGGCACCGGTTTTCCCGGTGCCCGCCGTCGTATGCCCGCCTTTGAAGCCCCCTTCTTAAAGGAAGCCCCCTTCTGCGAAGGGGGTGGCAGGCGCAGCCTGACGGGGGTTATCTCCCTGCACCACTCACCAGTAACCCCCGCCGCCTACGGCGGCACCCCCTTTGAAAAGGGGGCAACAAACGCACTAAAGCCCCCTTTCTTAGAGGGGGATGGCAGGCGCAGCCTGACGGAGGTTCCTTTGTAGCCCCCTTCTGCGAAGGGGGTGGCAGGCGTAGCCTGTCGGGGGTTATCTCCCCGCACCACTCACCAATAACCCCCGCCGCCTACGGCGGCACCCCCTTTGAAAAGGGGGCTACATTCGATTTTTGCCCCCTTCTTGAAGGGGGTGGCAGGCGCAGCCTGACGGGGGTTACCTCTCTGCGCTACTCACCACTAACCCCC
>JAITED010000067.1 GCA_031282235.1 Propionibacteriaceae bacterium
CCCCAGAGGTGAACACCACTTCGCCAGAGTGCGCCCCCAAAGCCGCCGCGATACGCTCCCGCGACTCCTCCGTGATACGGCGCGCTTCCCGCCCCCAACTATGCGTAGCTGAAGCGTTCCCCACCGTGCGCGCCGCCACTTGCCAAGCCTCACCAGCCCCCGGCAGCAACGGCGTAGTAGCCGCATGGTCAAGATAAATCCGCACCTATAGATTCTCCCACGCCACCCCAGCCCTCCCCTCATCAGCGGAGTTAAACATACGCACAGTTGGCGACCTGTACCTCCGCGACCTACCCCTCGGGGTTACCAAGGCGCAAGTACGGCGATGCGCACCGTAGACTTGACCGACGTGAGGTCATTGCTTGCTTGGGCGGATGGTGGGGTGCGCCCGCAGGATGACTTGTTTCGGTTTGTTAATGGGGGGTTTTTGGAGCGGGGGGTGATTCCGGACGACCGGGATGCCGCCGGGGTGTGGTATGAGGTGAATGATCGGGTGCAGCACGATTTGGAGGATATTGTTGCCTCCACCGGCACTGGGCATAAACGCGGCACGCCGGAGCAGTTGGTGGGGGATTTTTATGCTTCGTTTATGGATTTGCCCCGGTTGGCGGCGCTGGGCGACACGCTGTTGCGGGAACTGATTGCTGAAGCGGTTGATTTCGACGACCTTACGGGGTTGTCAGCCCGGTTTGGGCTGCTGCTGTGCCACCAGCTGGACTCCATCGTGCGGTTTTCGGTGGTTGCAGACCCGAACGACCCAGCGGCGTATCTGCCCCGCTTTTCACCGGGCGGCATCGGGTTACCCAGCCGCGACTACTACACTGACCCGGCCAAGCTTCCGTTGCGTAATGCTTACCTAGCCCACATCACTAAGATGTTTTCCCTAGTCGGAACGGATGACGCGCCCGTTCAAGCGGAACGGGCATACGCTTTAGAGGTCGAACTGGCTGCGCTGCACGCTTCCACCAGTGATGCACGCCGCGTCGAAACCTCCGCTAAACGCCGCCGCTTATGGCGCGTAAAACGCTGGATGCCAAATCTAGATTGGGATGCGCTGCTGGAAGTTTTGGGGCTGGACGGCACCGGAGACCCGTATCTGCTGCTGCCAAACGAGAACTATCTGAAAGCGCTGTCCGCGCTGCTCACCCCGGAACGGCTAGCCGATTGGCGCGCTTGGATGAGATGGCGCGTGGTGGAGGGGCTCGCTGACTACGCCTCCGCTCCGATAGCGGGCGCCCACTGGGCGTTCAACGACCGCTGGTACGCCGGAATCGACACCCCCGAACCGCGAGCCAGACGCGCCCTAGGCTACATAGAGCACTTTTTGGGGGAGGCGATGGGGCAGCTATACGTGCGGCGGCGCTACCCAAAGCAGGCGGCGGGGCGTATGGAACAACTCGTAACCGCCATCGCTGACGAATACGCTTCCACCATCTCAGGCGCGCACTGGTTGACACCCGAGACCCGCAAACGGGCGCTGCACAAGCTCTCGTGGATGGGGGCGCGCATCGGAGCCCCTAGCCGTTGGGGTGACTATACGACGTTACGCATCGAACCCGACGACCTACTCGGAAATGCGCTCCGCGCCACCCACCACCTCACCGAAACCGCGATAGACCGGCTGTTTGGCGTCACAAACGGCGAACAGTGGCAAATCCCGCCACACGTAGTCAACTCGTATTACGACCTGTCCAAGAATCAAATCGTATTCCCTGCGGCGTTCCTGCAACCCCCATTTTTCGACTTGGAAGCCGATGATGCGGTGAACTACGGAGCTATCGGGTCGATAATCGCCCACGAGATGAGCCACGCTTTCGATGACCGCGGCTCGCACTTCGACGGCGAGGGGCACCTAGCGGAGTGGTGGCTGCCGGAGGATAGGGAGCGCTACAGCGAAACCGTATCCCGTTTCGCCGCCCAGTTGCAGGCCAGCGGCTTAAACGGGAAGCTGGTGGTGGACGAAGCCATCGCCGATTTGGGCGGGCTGATGGTGGCCTATCGGGCGTGGCGGCGCACTATCACCACCGAGGAGCCGCCCCCCATTGACGGGTTGAGCGCGAAGCAGCGGTTTTTTATCGCCTACGCAGGCATCTGGCGCTCCTTAATACGCCCCGAGGACCGGGCTGCCAGATTCGCCACCGACCCGCACCCACCCGCCGAAGTACGCTGCAACCAGATTGTGCGCAACTTCGACCCGTTCTTCGTAGCGTTCAACGTGGTGCCCTCCGACCCCATGTGGTTACCCCCCCGGGAACGTATCACCCTCTGGTGAGGTAGCGGTATAGTTAAGCCTTGCAAGACGATGTGCCCGGGGTCGGTGAAAATCCGAACCGGCGGTCAGTGGGAGTACGCGGTGATGCCGCAGGCTCGCGTAAATCCCACGTAGTCCGCGAACCGCTCGCCAACTGCCAACAGGTAGCACAGGGCGGCCGAACTGGTGAAAATCCAGTACCGACGGTCATAGTCCGGATGGGAGGAGCACGTCAAGCGTAACTGCACTCGCAGCAGCGGGCGCGTTGCGTTCTAGGGTTGCACTGGTTGATTGCCTAGTCAATCGGGCAGTGAACCTTAACCCCGGCGCTATCTTGATAGCCGGGAGGAACCATGAAAACCAGGCGCTTAGGGCGCGCTGTCACCACTGCCAAACCGCAGGGGGCGCTGTTGCGCGTTGCCGCACCGCTGCTGGTGGCGCTGGTCGGTTTAACGGTTTGGTATCTGTTGGCTGAAACCTCGCAAGTGAGCAAGGCGTTCCTGCCCTCCCCAGCGGCGGTGGCGTTGCGTATCGGACACGATTGGGCTTCGGGCGCGCTCATCACCCCGACTTTAATCACGCTGGGGGAGGCGGGCGCGGGCTGCATCGTGGCGGTGTTGGTCGCCTTGCCCATCGGATACGCAATGGTGCATTCCCCCTTGTTGGCGGTGGCGCTACAGCCGTTCCTAGCGGCCTCACAGGCCGTGCCAGCGGTCGCCATCGCGCCGTTACTCGTGGTGTGGCTGGGGTACGGCACCGTGCCCATCGCCGTACTGTGCGCGCTGGTGGTGTTTTTTCCGATGCTGCTGAACGTGGTGTTGGGGCTTACCTCCATCGCCCCGGAGTTGTTGGACGCCGCCGCGCTCGATGGGGCGCACGGCTGGTCACTGGCGCGCCATCTGGAGTGGCCGCTCGCTAGCCGCGCCGTACTGGTGGGGTTACGCGGCGGTTTCACGCTCTCCATCACCGGCGCAGTGGTGGGGGAGTTCGTCATGGGCGGTAACGGTTTGGGGATGCTGGTCAGCGTATACAGCAACACCCTAGACACCGCCGGATTATTCGCCACCATTCTGGTGCTCTGCACCCTAGCAGTAGCCATATACGCCGCAATGCTCGCCGTAGAACACCTAACCGACCCCGAACGCGAAAAGATAAGGTAACTGTAATGCCCGACTCTTCCACGTCATGCTGCGCGCAACATGACCTTTGTAGCCCCCTTCTCGAAGGGGGTGGCAGGCGCAGCCTGACGGGGGTTACCACCCCACACCACTCACCAATAACCCCCACCGCCTACGGCGGCACCCCCTTCGGAGAAGGGGGCTTCAAAAGACCGCCTGCGGCGGCGCCTTATGCGAATACTAAAACATTGTGGTGGCGGGTGGGCGCGGTGCTGCTGGGGATAGCTATTGCGGTGTTGAGTTTTGTGGGGTGTGGCGTAGCGCAGGAGGGCACGCCGCCGCCTACGACAGCGGGGAATCGGCCTACGTTTACGGTGGGGTTGACGTATCAGCCGGATATACAGTTTGCGCCGTTTTATGTTGCTGATGCGTTGGGGTGGGCTGCGGCAGCGGAACACGCCACGTTTGAGCTGCGGCATCACGGCACCTCTGAGGCGCTGTTTGGAGCGCTGGCTACGGGCAACGAGGATTTGGTTGTGGCTGGCGGTGACGAGATGTATCTCGCGCGGGGGGAGGGGATAGCGCTCACTTCGGTGTTTACGATGTATCGCAACTATCCGGTGGCTATCATCGTGCCGGGCAGCGCGCCGGTGCAATCCTGCTTGACTCCCGGCAGCTCGGTGGGCATACCCGGCCCATACGGCGAGAACTGGTACTACCTCAAAGCGGCGCTGCTCAGTTGCGGTT
>JAITED010000162.1 GCA_031282235.1 Propionibacteriaceae bacterium
TACAACCTCTAGCAAGTGCATATATCGTGTCCGCGCCACGCCAGTTTGGGGCTTCGCTCTCTTGCCAGTAGACTTATTCGGCACGACGCGGGGTGGAGCAGTTCGGTAGCTCGCCGGGCTCATAACCCGGAGGTCAGAGGTTCAAATCCTCTCCCCGCTACCAGAGAAGCACCCGGTTTGACTAGGCCAAATGCCATTCCAAACCGGGTGTTTTAGTTTATAAGCCGAAACCCTAACGCCTAGCGGCGCTTTCTTAAGGCTACGGGGACGTAGTGGTCTGCTATCAGCATCTTAGTGATGGTGTCGCGCAGCAGGGTTTGGGCGGCGTCGAAGCTCAACCCGGAGATGTCTAGGGGTGGGCCGAAGCGGATTTGGAGGGTTTTGGAGCGGAAGCGGTAGTCGCCGACGATGGCGTAGGGGATGATGGGGCAGTTTGCGCGCCCAGCCATCGCTACGGCACCGCCCTTGAACGGGAGCAGCAGTTCTGCGGTGAAGTTGCGGCCAGCTTCAGGCGATACGTTGACCATGTGGCCGCCCTGCAGCACGGCCACGGCGGCGTGCAGGGCATCGGAGTTGCGTTTGCGGCCAAAATCTACCGGGATGGAGCCGATGGCGCGGAAGATGAAACCGTACCAGCCGTCGAACAGTTCCTGTTTGGCCAGAGTGCCAACGTAACGGTGCGTACACGCGGCAACCAGCAGCGGGTCGGCAGCGTTGAAGTGGTTCCCGGCTAACACTGCGGCACCGCTTGTGGGGATGTTTTCTAGGCCGATTCGGCGCGGAGACGTCAACCAACGCAGGATATAACCCCCCAATTTGACCATTGCGTATGCTCTCATGTTCCTCCCAAAACGCATCGTGAGCTATCGTAGCGCTCATGGACGTAACAGGTCGCAACGTGCTCATAACCTCTGGCGGCACAGCGGAACCGATAGACCCGGTGCGCGCTATCACCAACGGCGCTTCCGGAGCGCTCGGCGCGCGTATTGCAGACGTGTTTTTGAGCAAGCCAGATGTCGATACGGTTTATTACGTCGCCCCGCGTACCGCGCGGCTGCCCAACGACAATCCGAAGCTGGTTTGGGTGGAGGTGAGCGGCACCGACTCGTTGGAATCCGCCATCCGCGACATCTGCGGCCAAGTGCGGGTGGACGCTATCGTACATGCGATGGCGGTGAGCGATTACAAGCCGCGCAGCGTCACCACCGTGGGCGCATTGGCCGACGCTCTATGCGCCCACTCCCCCGCCCCGGACAACCCCGCTGCGCTGCGCCAAATCATTCAGTCGCTGCCGGGCTTTGACCGTAACCATAAAATCCGCTCCAACGCTGGCGATTTGGTGATTATCACGGAACCCACCCAGAAAGTGATTGCGCTGTTACGCGGCCTTGCTCCGCAGGCGGTCATCATCGGTTTCAAGCTGCTCACCGACGTATCGCACGCTGATTTGATACGCGCCGCCCAAGGGATTCTCACCAAAAACGACTGTGACTACGTACTCGCTAACGACAGCAGCGATATTGACCGCACTCACCACATCGGCTACCTCATCGACCGGCAAGGCCACGAGCAACGTTTCGACACCAAAGCCGACATCGCCGCCGCGCTGGTGGCCGCTACCTACCAATCTATGGAAATCTAGGGGAGAATAGAGCACATGAGCAGAATCCTGTTAGGTGTCACCGGCTCCATCGCCGCGTATAAAGCCGCCGATTTGACGCACCGCCTCACTAAAGACGGGCATCAGGTCGATGTGGTGTTGACGCGCTCGGCTGCGGAGTTCATCACCCCCCTCACGCTGCACACCCTGTCGGGGCGTCCGGTGTACGGCTACAACCAGTTCACCGATAATTACGATGATGTACGCCACATCACACTAGCCCGCGATGTCGATATAGCAATCATTGCTCCTGCAACCGCTAATATCATCGGTAAACTGGCCTCTGGCTTAGCAGATGACCATTTGACTACGGTATTCACTGCGCTTCGCAATCAACCCCGACTCATCGCTCCGGCCATGAACACCTACATGTACGAAAACCCCATCGTGCAACAAAACCTAGCTAAACTGCTCGCAACCGGCTTCGAGCTGATTGAACCCACCGAGGCGCTGTTGGCCTGTGGCGACATCGGGAAAGGCGCGCTGCCCCCCGTAGAAACCATCGTGCAGCGTATCTACGCCCGGCTGTAGTTGCCGTTCACCGCTTGTCAGAACCCTACCCCCACGGTCTTAAGTTTCTTCTGGTGGCGCGTAAACGACCCAGTATCCGGCGTTTGATGCCCTAGGATGGCTAGAGGTGGGTGTTTCGCAAAGGATAGGAAACGAACGGAGAACTATGCCCGAGAGTATAAATACGAGACCGTGGTTGCGCTACTACGGCGATATGCCAGCCGATATTGAGGTGCCGCAAGTCAACCTGTACGAACTGTTCGCTGCTGCGGCCACGAAATACCCAGACCGTAACGCCATTATCTTTATGGGCACTTTCATCACGTATCGCCAACTGCTCGCCGAAGTTGACCGTTGCGCCGCCGCTTTCAGCGCTCTGGGCGTCAAATCCGGCGACTCCGCCACGTTGGTGATGCCCAATATCCCCAATACCCCCATCATGTTCTACGCCTTGAACAAGCTCGGTGCCCGAGTCGCGCTGGCGCATCCGCTCTCCAGCGCCCCCGAACTCGCGCACTACCTAGAGGTGACCAACAGCAAATGGGCGGTCACCGTGGACATGTTCTACGAGAAGTTCCGCGGCACTATTGATGCTGCGCGGGTGCGTAAACTGGTCATCACCCACATCCCCGACTTCCTAAAGCCGCTACTGAAAGTCGGTTTCCGGGTCACTAAAGGGCGCAAAATCCCTACGATGCCCAAGGATGACAAGCTGGTTATTGAGTGGCAAGACTTCATAGCTGGTGCCCCTAAAACTTTGGACACCACCCCATACGTGCGCCCCCAGCAGCCCGGTGATGGTGCCGTGGTGTTGTTCTCCGGCGGCACTACCGCCTTGCCGAAAGGTATTGAGCTTTCCAACACCGCCTTTAACGCGCTCAAAGTTTCGGTGCAGCTGATGACCAACCTAGACGAGTTCGACTCGGTGTTGACCATCATGCCGCTGTTCCACGGTTTCGGGTTGGGGTTGTGTGTCCACACCACGCTGTGTACCGGTGCCTGCTCCATTCTGGTGCCGGAGGTAAGCGCCAAGAGCTACATCGAAAACTTGCAGAAGTATCGCCCCACACTCATCCCCGGCGTGCCCACCCTCTTTGAGTCGCTGCTACGCCACCCGGATTTCCCCAAACTGCGCTTCGACAACCTGCGCGGCGCCTACTCCGGTGGCGACTCCCTCACCCCCGACCTCAAACATCGTTTCGACGCCCGTATCAAAGCCCAGGGTTCCAAAGTGGAGTTACTGGAGGGGTACGGCCTCACCGAGACGGTAACAGTCTGCGTTTTAAGCCCCCACGATGCTTACCGCGAGGGTTCTATGGGCATCCCACAGCCGGGGATGCTAGTGAAGATTGTGACTCCTGACACCACAGACGAGTTGCCATACGGCACAGTGGGCGAAATCTGCGCTACCGGCCCCACTTTGATGAACCGCTATCTCGGCGACCCGGAGGCCACCGCCAACACTCTGCGCCAACACCCGGACGGGCGTATTTGGTGCCACACCGGCGACATCGGTTCCATGGATTCCGACGGCTACCTCTACTTCGTCAACCGCCTGAAGCGCATCATCAAGGTGAGCGGCGTGGCAGTGTATCCGATGCAGGTGGAGCAGGTGCTAGAGGCACATCCCCTAGTCGACCGCGCCTGCGTGATTGGGGTGCCTGACGATTACCAGATGGCTCGGGTGCGGGCGTATGCAATCCCCGCCGCCGGAGTGAAAGCGGACGAAGCGGCCAAAGAGACGCTGCTGAAACACTGCCGCCAACAACTCAACAAGTGGTCAGCCCCCCGCGAACTGGAGTTCCGCGACGACCTGCCGCGTACCCTCGTCGGCAAAATTGACTACCGCGCCCTAGAGCGCGAAGCCAGCGCCGAAAACTGACCCCATTTCCCACCCCCAACCTCGTCATGCTGCGCGCAGTCGGTCATTTGTAGCTCCCTGCCCGAAGGGGGTGCCGACGTAAGTCGGCGGGGGTTACTAGTGAGCGGCGCAGGGAGATAACCCCCGACAGGCTACGCCTGCCACCCCCTTCAAGAAGGGGGCTGATATCGTTTGTTGCCCCCTTTTCAAAGGGGGTGCCGCCGTAGGCGGCGGGGGTTTCTGTCCTGTGGTGTGTGGAGATAACCCCCGACAGGCTACGCCTGCCACCCCCTTCAAGAAGGGGGCTTTGACTCGATTTCTGCCACCTTTCCAAAAAGAGCACGAAAACAGACACTTTTGCACATTGGCTTAACCGCACGTATTACGCTAGTGGCAGTACGTAACACCGCACGGTGCGACGATCCAACCCAACTTGGAATAAAGATTCTGTGAGGAGACATGGCAACTAAAAAGCCGTCCCAGGCTAGCTCCGATTCAGCTACCAAAACTAGTAAAGGTAGCCCCATTTTTACCCCTACTCCCGAAGCGCGTTCCAGCGCCAACACTAAACGCATCATTGCGATTGTGCTTTGGGTTATCGCTATCGGTTTGGAGGCCGTAGCCATCTTCTGGTTGCTGCGTCCCCCGTTCGACGAACTGGTGGAGAACCAAGGGTTCCCGCAGTGGCGCTGGTACACCCTGATTGGCGCCCTAGTAGTGATAGGCGCGCTGTCGATTGTCGGTTCGCTGCTGTGGAAGCAGGCCAACCATTTAGACCCCGCCTCCCGCAAGGAAACAGTGCGTTTCTTCGTACAGAACCAGTTGGGCGCGATTATTGCGCTGGTAGCGTTCGTTCCGCTCATCATCGTCATCTTCTTAAACAAGGATATGGACGGGAAACAGAAAGGTATCGCTGGCGGTGTGGGCATCGCGCTTGCCCTAGTCGCAACGCTGGTGGGTATCGACTTCAAGCCGTTGTCGCAGGAGCAAGCGGCGGTTGAATCTCAGGTCGTCACCCAGTTGGTCGGCGAGGATAACGTCTGGTGGAGTGAGGGTGGCAACGTGGTGCACCTGTGCCAGCAAGCCTCCGACATCGCAAACGCCAAGACTCCGATTCACAACGGCACCATCGCCGAAGCGCTGGCGCAGGGTAAAGAGGGCATCACCTTGAAGCTGGATACCGAACTGACCCAGTGCGACCTGCCGGTGCCCGACAACTTAACCGAGATTGAAGCTTGGGTACGTGAAGCGCGCGGCAAGTAGCCCATCCGCTAAGTTAATCCTAATTAGATTAAACGCATAGAAATACGCGGGGAGAGGGGCGTTCAGCCTCCCTCCCCGTGTTTTACGTATTTATAGTGTTTTAACCCTCTCGTACTACCCCTCGCGGACTCCATCGCGTTCCAACAGTGGCAGGGAACGCAGCGAGTGTTCCAGATGCCAGGAGACGTATCCGGCCACTAAGCCGTCCACTTCGCGTAACACCGTATCGGGGCAGCCTTGGGTGGCTGCCCAATCGCCGGAGAGCAGCATCCCGAGCAGTTGCCACGCCGCCGCCGGAACCTTAGCTGCACCAGAGGGGCGGCAATCGGCACACACCATGCCGCCTGCGGCAGCCGAGAACCACTGCCCGGGAGCGCCGCAGCGGGCGCACTGCTGCAAGTTTGGGGCGTAACCGGCCACGCTGAGGGCGCGCAACAGGTAGGAATCCAAAATCATGGTGCTGGGGCGCGGGCCAGCGTTGGTGCCCACGCTGAGCGCTTGCAGCGCCCCCACCAACAGCCGATACTGTTGCCCGGCGGGTTCGCCCTCCACCACCAGTTTGTCTGCCGTTTCCAGCATCACCTCACCGGCGGTGTAACGCGGATAATCGCTACTCAGCGGCGCACCGAACAGGTGCAGCGTCTCCACTTGGGTGATGATGTCCAAATTACGTCCCACCGCGAACTGAGCGTCGATGTGGCTGAACGGCTCCAGCCGCGCCCCAAACTTAGACGATGTGCGCCGTACTCCTTTAGCCACCGCCCGTATTTTGCCATGCTCCCGCGCCAACATGATGATGATACGGTCAGCCTCCCCGAGACGATAGGTGCGCAGCACCACCCCTTGGTCACGGTAGGTCGGCATGCCCCTATTCTGCCAACTAAACCCCTCAAATCCGGCCAACCCGAGCCGCAAACGCTCTGCAAGCACTCCATCCGCTACTAACCACTATTTGAGACCCCGGAGCAAGATGGTTACGGTGCCAGAGCTAAAGATGGTGGTTGAGATGTCACGGGTTAGGTTTCTGGATGCTGCGACTGCCAGTATGGTGTTGCCTGGTTTTTGGGAGAGAATTGGGTGTTTTTAGTGGAGGCGGTTGGACCCGTGCTGCGAGTGACTTTGGGTCTTTGCGGAGAATTGTCGACCGTCTCCACTAAAAACGTTTAGTAAAAACATCGGTGCTGATGGGTAGTGACCTTATAGGAGCCTGAAACTTTTGTTTCTCGTGGCAGTCTTGTCCAAAACCATCAGTGCTGATGCTTGTTTAACTTTACCTAAATAAGGAGAATACCATGTATAAAACTGGGCAACCATTACTATCACCCGGGCAGGTTGTGGTCGGGGTTGATACCCACAAATACTTTCACGTTGCTGTTGTGTTAAACAATATCGGTGGAAGGCTATCGAGCATAGTAGTGTCAACCGATAAAGCCGGGTTTCAACAGTTATTAGATTGGGCTACCAGTTTTGGAACCGTATTCAAATTCGGTATCGAGGGTACTAGTTCTTACGGGAAAACACTAACATCGTTTCTACGTAACCGTGGTTACCAGGTGATAGAAGCAGCCAGACCAGAACGTAGACTACGCCGCGGTAACGGTAAAACTGATGCTGCTGATGCTGAAGCAGCTGCGCGTGGGATACTTTCTGGTACTGCTAGCGCTATCCCGAAAAGCCATGATGGGTATGTTGAGATGTTACGCGAACTAAAAGTTGCCTACAGTAGCGCGGTTAAAATGCGTACCCAAACGTTTTTACGCATAGATGGGTTACTCGTTGGGGCACCAGAGGAGTTACGTAACAAAACCCTAGGACTATCCAACAAACAGGTAGCTCAAGTGTGTGCTGGCCTACGCCCACCCGTCAAACTACAAACCCCACAAGATGCTTTGAAATGCGCGTTGAAAACTCTAGGACAACTCTGGTTAACCCTAAACAAAGAAACCAACAACCTGTCTAAACACATCAGCGGACTAACACAACAAATAGCACCCCAATTACTGGATCTGGTTGGTATAGGTCCCGATACCGCAGCCGAAATACTAATCGTATTCGGAGACAACCTAGAACGCATCAAATCCGAGGCAGCGTTCGCGAAACTAGCCGGTGTCGCCCCCATCCCCACCGGTTCCGGCCTAACCGCTGGTAAACACCGCATCAACCACGGCGGATACCGACAACTAAACGCTGCCCTCTACCGAGCAGCAATCACCCGCCTACACTACTACCAACCCAGCATTAATTACGCCGCTAAACGCAGCACCGAAGGTAAAACCCGCAAAGACATCATCCGCTGCATCAAACGCTACATAGCCCGAGACATCTGGAAAACACTCCACCCCCACCAACCAACCACCCAACCCCAACCCCAAACACCCACCACCCCAAAAACACCCCAAAAAACAACTTGACAAACATAGGAGCATCTGCGCGCAGCATGACGTAAAAGGGCGGCCTTACGGCCTCCGCACAGCAGGACAAAGAAAGATGGGGGGCGCGCACTCCACGCAGTATGAAAATCC
>JAITED010000172.1 GCA_031282235.1 Propionibacteriaceae bacterium
CGGTCCCCTTTTGGGGAGCGCCGGGATTTGGGAGTCACAGAGTGGAGGGGCGTGCGAGAATCATTCGCACGCACCGGAGCGTCCCCCGCGACACCTTAAACCCAGAACACCCACCGCAAAACCAGCGCCCCACACCCACCGCAAAAGCAGCGCTATAAAACCACCGCAAAACCAGCGCTATGACCAAAGCAACCGAGCAGCCAAAGAGAAGGATGAGGCAGCGATGAACGATACGTCGGAAGTCGTACTTAGAGCTACGGCGGTCACTAAGCGTTACGCTGGGGTCACTGCGCTGGATTCCGTCAGTTTCGATTTGCGCGCGGGTGAGGTGCACTGCTTGGTGGGCGAGAACGGAGCGGGGAAGTCAACCCTTATCAAGGCGATTACCGGAGCTATCACCCCCGATTCGGGCACCATCGTTTTAGATGGCAACGATATTACGAAAGCGAGTATGCGCACTCGCCGCGACCTAGGGTTGGCGGTGATTTATCAGGATTTGCAGCTAGTCCCGCAGCTTAGCGTCGCAGAGAATATCTTCTTGGGAGCGGAGCTAAAAAGCGGCGCAAAGCTGCTAGACAAGCGCACGATGAACGCTCGCGCTAAAGAGCTGCTTGACAATCTGGGGGTGAGCTTCCGCGTGGACGCGCGGGTGGGGGAGTTGGGCATCTCGTTGCAGCAGCTTACGGCTACCGCCCGCGCCATCTCACGCGATTCTCGGGTACTCATCATGGATGAACCGTCCGCAGTCCTCAGCGGTCACGAGCTTGACGTATTGTTTGGCGTAGTCAAGCGGTTGACGGAGCGGGGTATCGGAATCATTTATATCTCGCACCGCCTAGAGGAGATTTTCCGGATTGGAGACCGGGTTACGGTGCTCCGGGATGGACACTATATCGCTACATCCAACGTTGCCGACACCGACCAACCGGCGCTGATTAGGCAGATGGTGGGTCGGGACGTGGAAGCGTATCAAAACGATACGATTGACGCCCCCAAAGGTGCCGAAGTGCTGCGATTGGAGAATGTGGGGCGCAAAGGTGCGCTGCACGACATCTCGTTCACGGTGCGCGAGGGGGAAGTGGTTGGTATCGCGGGGCTGGTCGGCGCGGGGCGCACCGAACTAGCGCGGGTGATTATGGGGCTAGACCGGCTGGATACCGGGCAGGTGTATCTGGGTGGAAAACCGGTGAAAATCAGCGACGCCACCAAAGCGGTGAGCCAAGGGATAGCGCTGGTGCCGGAGGATCGCCGCGCCGAGGGGTTGGTTTCCATGCTTTCGGTGGAACAGAACGCCTGCCTGTCGGTGATCGCCACCATGAGCCCGTTCTGGCTGGTCAACTATCGCGCCATGCACCAGAAAGTGGGTGAGGCCATTCAGGCGATGGCCGTAAAAGCTGCCAGCGTAAAGAGCCCAGTTTCCGGCCTCTCCGGCGGCAATCAGCAGAAAGTGGTGCTGGCCAAATGCTTATCGTCCGAGTGCAAACTGTTGATTATGGACGAGCCGACTGTCGGTATTGATGTGGGTGCGAAGAAAGAAATCTACAACCTGATTGGGAAGTTGAAGGAGCAAGGGTTGGCGGTCATCGTCATCTCATCGGAGTTGCCAGAGATTCTTACGGTGTCCGACCGAATCTTGGTGATGAGTGCCGGGCGGGTACGCGGCGAGGTTGACCCCCGGAGCGCCACTCAGGAGGAGATTTTGGAGTTGGCCATTCCCCCCATGTCCGCAATCCTTGAGGAGGTGGCGTAAACATGAACGCTGTAAAGAGCGCAACTGCTGCGGCAGATGCAACCATAACCGCCACAGCTTATACGCCAGTGGCTAGCACGAATGCCCCACCCACCCCAGATGGCGAGGCAGCGAATGGATACGGCAAGTTGCAGCGGTTCCTCTCCGCGCATCGCAGGCTGATTATCGACTACAGCGCTTGGCTGCTGTTGGCGGTGCTGATTCTGGTGGGGGTGGCGCTCAGCCCGCTGTTCTTCACCACTTCCAACCTCTACAACGTTTTACAGCAGTGCACCATCATCGGCGTGTTGGCGTTGGGGCAGTTTTTGGTGATTTTGACCGGCGGTATTGACCTCTCACTAGGGGCAGCGTTGGCGCTTACCGCTATGGTGGCCGCGCTCGCCATGCCGTTGGGCGCTCCGGTGGCGGTGCTGTTGGCGTTGGCGACCGGGTTAGTGGTGGGCACCATCTCGGGGGCGGTTTCGGTGTTCGGGAACATGCCACCGTTCATCGTAACGTTCGGCATGATGGCGGTGTGCCGGGGCATCGCGCTCACCATCACCAAGGGGGAACGGGTGGCGGCACATAACTCGCCGTTGGCGGTGTTCGGGTTCGGCTGGCAGCCTATCGCCGTCTGGGGGGTGGCGATAGCTATCTTGGCGGTGGTGGTGAACCGTACCGCTTTCGGCACGTATGTTTACGCCGCAGGCGGCAACCTTGAGGCAGCGCGCGTCGCAGGCATCAATACGAAAGGCGTGCTCATCGCCGTATTCGCCATCTCTGGGTTGTGCGCAGGGTTGGCTGGATTGCTCAGCTTGTCGCGTACCGGTGTCGCCTTGCCCACCACCGGCAACGGTTATGAACTGCAAGC
Source organism: Propionibacteriaceae bacterium (assembly GCA_031282235.1). Classification (GTDB taxonomy): domain Bacteria; phylum Actinomycetota; class Actinomycetes; order Propionibacteriales; family Propionibacteriaceae; genus WRGV01. The sequence continues at coordinate 2,601 of JAITED010000172.1, forward strand.
CATCGCGGCGGTCGCCATCGGTGGGGTCAACATGGCGGGGGGCGAGGGGCGTTTCTCCGGCGCGGTGGCTGGCGTGGTGTTTATGACGATGTTGAACAACATTTTGGAGTTGAACGGAGCCAACCCATTCTGGAGCTTCTGCGTAATCGGCTTCGTGCTTTGGGGTGCGATTACGCTGCGCACTTCACTGGAGAGGATTAGGTGAGCCGCATGAGTACGGTAGTGGTGGAGCCCACCGTGGACAGCCCCCAGTTGAGCACTGGGCAACGTATTAAGCAGTTCGTCAGCCGCAACGTGCTGGCGGTGGCGTTCGTGGTGTTGTTCGTTATCGCCGCGGTGGCATCTAAGGGCGCTTTCATCAAGCCCACTAACCTCATCAATGTATTGGCGCAGAACGCGGTCGGCGGGGTGCTGGCGGTGGGGCAGACGCTGGTGATTCTCACCGCCGGTATTGACCTTTCGCTGGGATACATCACCGGGCTTGCCGCTATGGTGATGTTGATGACGCAAGGGTGGGGGTTTTGGCTTTCGTTCGCGCTCGGCCTAGCGATTGGGCTGGCGTGTGGCGTAGTCAACGGGGTGTTGGTTGCGGTGGCTCGCGTTCCGGCGTTCATCGGCACCTTGGGCATGATGCAGGTCGCTATGGGCATCTCATACGTGCTGGGCAACGGGGTGTCGGTG
>JAITED010000044.1 GCA_031282235.1 Propionibacteriaceae bacterium
CACCCGGCGTTGGCTGCAGAACTGGACGCTGGGGCGCAGCCCGTAACGGTAGGCTAAGCGTATGCCAACGCAACCCGTATCCGGTGGAGTGCAACTCATCGAGAAATCACTGTGGGATGAGCGTGACAACGGTGTGGCGCGGTTGCGCATCTTGGCGTTGAAAAGCTTAGCAAGATGAGCCGTTCCCGTATTATTGCGAAGCCGTCTGATGAGCCGGTCTGCTTACAGGTGTTGGACGCTGCCGTGGCGGTCATCGGCGGTGAACCGCGCTCTGGGCAGCGCGAGATGGTGAGCGCCATCGACGAGGTGTTGCGGGGCGGGGGGCACCTGTTGGTGCAGGCCGGTACTGGGACTGGTAAGTCGTTGGGGTATCTCGCTCCGGCGTTGGCGTGGGCGCAGGAGACGGGGGAGCGGGTGCTGGTGGCCACGGCCACGTTGGCGCTGCAAACCCAGTTGGCTACCAAAGACATACCGGTGGCTTTGGATGCGGCGGAGCGAATCACTGGGATACGTCAAAACGCTGTGGTGGTGAAAGGGCGCTCCAACTACGCCTGTTTATTGAAAATACGCCAAGGTACGGTGTCGGACACTGAACAGGGGGCGCTGCTGAGTGTTGCCGAACTGGCGAGCGCTGCGCGTTCCGTATCGGCCCACTCTGCTCGCCCCGTAAAATCCGCGCGTCCCGTAAACTCTGCGCGTATTACGCGTGCTGCCGCTGCGAAAGCTGAGACGCTGTTGGGCACCGAGGTGTTGATGCTGCGCGAATGGGCGGAGGAGCAGGCCGAGGTGGGCGGGCTGGGGGATAGGGATGATGCCCCCTCCCACTCTCCGCGCGCGTGGGCACAGGTGTCGGTGGCGGCGCGGGAGTGCGTCGGGGCCGCCAAGTGTCCGTTCGGCGCTGAGTGTTTTGTGGAGTATACCCGTGCGCGCGCCAGACAGGCCGACATTGTGGTGACCAACCATACGCTGCTAGCCATTGACGCGATTCAGGGCACCAAGACGTTGCCGGAGTGTGGGGCTATCGTGATTGACGAAGCCCACGATTTAGCAGACCGGGTGACTGGAGCCGCCAGCGCAGAGTTGAGCCCGCAGCAGTTGGAGCGTGCGGTACGGCAGGTGGTTTCGCTCACCACCGACAACGAGTTGGCTGACGAGTTAGCGGATGTGGTGGCGTTGTTTGGCCGCGCGCTTGATTTAGCGCCGGTGAAACGAGTGGATGGGGGCGCGTTTACCCTAGTGGAATCGCTATCGCTCGTCGCGGCGGTGTTCAAGCGCGCCGAGAGCGCTGTGCAACCCAATCGGGGCGGAGGTGAGGACGACGAGGAGTTGTTGACCCGAAGCGTGGCCACCGCTGCTTGCGGCGACATCTGGCAGGTGGCGGAGCGGATGGCGGAACTGCGCGATGGCGATGTGGTGTGGGTGTCTGAGCGCCCCGTTTTTGGACGGCAGTTGGTGGTGGCGCCGCTTGACGTAGCGCAAGTGATGCAGGAAAAGGTGTTTGCCGATACGGTGAGCGTGCTCACGTCGGCCACCTTGAAAGTGGGTGGGGGTTTCGAGTCTTTGGCGCGGCAGTTGGGGTTTAGCGCCGCCACTACGGAGGCTGCCGCCGTAGCGGATGATACGCCCACGGGTCACGTATTCGGAGCGGCAACTGCTGGCGACGCCCTCAACTGGCGCGGTTTGGATGTGGGTTCACCGTTCGATTATCCGCAGCAAGGCATCTGCTACTTCGGAAAACATCTTGAACCGCCAAACCGTGACGGCATCGCTGCCGATGCGTTAGCCGAAATCGCGGAACTGTTGCGGGCCGTAGGAGGGCGCACCTTAGGGCTTTTCGCCTCTTTGCGTAACGCCGAAACTGCCGCTGATTACTGTCGCAATAACCTGCCAGATTTAACGGTGCTATGCCAAGGCGAAGCGCAGCTAGCGGAGTTGACTAGGCGTTTCATCGCCGAACCGCAAACTTCCCTGTTCGGAACGTTGTCGCTGTGGCAAGGGGTGGACGTGCCTGGGGCGACTTGCAGTTTAGTAATCATCGACAAAATACCTTTCCCGCGCCCCGACGACCCGCTGTTCCAAGCCCGGCAACGCTCGGTGAGTGAAGCTGGCGGCAACGGTTTCATGCAGGTAGCCGCCACCCATGCCGGTCTGCTGCTAGCCCAAGGCGCGGGCCGTCTCATCCGCCGCCCCACCGACCGCGGCGTAGTAGCAATCTTGGATCCGCGTATCGTAACCGCCCGCTACGGCTCTTTCCTGCGCGCCTCCCTCCCCCCCTTCTGGATGACCACCGACCTCTCCGATGCCCTAGAAGCCCTCCGCCGCCTATCCGATGTCGCCTAGCGTAGGTTGTGGTTGGGTTGTTGGGGCATGGTTGGATTCGCATAACGTCATGTGCATTTGGTACACTTAGTGCAGATAGAGGATTTGTATAAGTTCTATTTGTATGAGTTCTATAAGAAGGAGTTCACCGTGACAATAGTGCTAGAACGGGACACGCAAGCATTACACCGCGCCCTAGAAAACGATGCTGATGAGATTTCTGTGTCATTATCACGTCAGACTGCGGAACTGTTAGCCCAAGTGGTAGACGCGCAAGCTAAAGGGCAAGAAATTGTTATAACGCAGGGTATCCATGAGGTCACTACCTCTGATGCTGCAAAGATGTTGGGTATGTCTCGTCCTCAAGTCCGTAGACTTATAGACCAACAAAAGTTACCATTTCGGCTAGTCGGAACCCATCACCGTATTCCGGTAGCCGCAATCCGTGCTTTCTTAGACATTGAGTCGAAACGCCAACATGCAGCGATGGCAAAACTAGTGGCGTTGCAAAACGAGCTGGGATTAACCAACTAATGCCCGCCCCTCTAAACCCACAACCAATTCAGCAGGTAGTCCTCACCGACGCGAATGTGCTTTACTCGCGGGTTTTGCGTGATTATCTGTTATACGCTGCGGAGTATCGCATTATTGCACTTGCGTGGAGTCGTTCCATTATCGATGAAGTGTGCGAACATCTGATTGCAAACCTTCCAACTTTCACTACGGAATCAGCGAACAGACTTATTAGTGCGATGAATGAAACGTTTCCATTTGCTGAACGAAATCCGCAGCAAGAACACTTTGAGCGTATCGCTCAATTAAACCTGCCTGATGAGGACGACCGGCACGTTATAGCTGCGGCACTCGCAGCTGAAGCCGATATTGTTTGCACAGCCAACATCGCCGATTTCCCTCAGCAAATAACTAAAGAACTCGGTTTCGTTGTAATGACGCCGCAAGAGCTAATCTGCCAACTAATAATGACCCACCCAGACACCATGCTGTTAGTGCATAAAACCGCAATCGCCAACCTACCCGGAGCCACGGACCAATCCACCTTAGAAGCCCTCCGCCGCGCCGGGGCACCCAAAGCCGCTATAGCAATAACACAACTAATAACTCCATAGCCGCTACTGCACCCCCCCGTGATTCCTGACGGCGTGCTACGCAGCACTGAGCGCATTTAGCATAAGCATAAGATACTGAGTGCATTTGCTAGTTCATCGATTGCCCCCTTTGGTTACTCCAGTTCTGTTATTCGCGAACGCCTAGGTCACAGCGACGACACAGGGGTTTTCAAGTTTTTCCAATTGTTGGCGGCTTAGCGTAGCAGTGTCCAAATCGGATGTTGATACGGGGGGAAAGTTGTTTAAGAGCATGGTGAAAAGGGCCTGGCTTAGCACCACCAGGAAATTCGGACTGACACTGACTTTAGTGATGTTTTTGTTCGTGATGGCGAACTTGATGTTGGCGACCATAGCCATCGAGAACTCGGTCAACGTCAGTATGGCGGCGGCTAAAGAGAAGCTGGGTGGGGTGGTGTATTTGACGGTTGATGCGGATAGCTTGCAAGAACAGTTGGCGGCCCAGCGGGAGAATCGTAGCGGCGAAACTGACGCTACCAGCGAAGATACCGCCGCTGCCGAAACCGAAACAGACAGCACTGAAACCGACGCGGATGCTGAAACTGCTGAAACCGCTGCCGCACCGACGTTCACAATTCCGGAAGCGTTGGCGCAGGCTATCGGTGAGTCTGAATATCTGAGCGGGGCTACGTATAGCATCACGGCTACTGCGAACGCTGCTAGCTACACTCCGGTGGATACGGTGCAGAACCAGCGGGAACGCGAGATGCAGGAGCAGTTTGCGAACATGCGCGAACAGGTCGAGGGCGTGGAGGAGCAGTTCAATCAGGCGCGTGACCAGTTCAATGCGCAACAGCGGCAGCAGCAGCAACAACAACAAGCCGGTGCCCCCGGCGGGGGACAAGGTGGCTTCGGGCTCGGGGGCGGCGGCGCTGGTGGTGCCCGTTTCAACTTTGATTTAGATTTTGACATCTCCGACCCCACTTTGAGCGGTGGCGACACCACCTTGCAGGGCATTGATGATTTCAACTTCGTCAGCGAGGTGGAAGCGGGCACAGTCAACTTGGCGAGCGGCGAGGTGTACACCGCCACGACAACGAATGCGGCCATCGTTTCGCAAGCGCTGCTGGACGACAACTCACTACAGTTGGGTGACACTATCACCTTAAAGACGCTGAGCGACGAAACGGAGATTACGCTGAGCATAGTTGGCAGCTATAAGTCGTCCAGTGTGGACGAAAGCGGTGCGGATACGTTCAACAACAACACCATCTATGTCAACGTGGCCACCGCCAAAACTTTTATGACCGCCGCCCAGATTGAGGCGTTGACGGTGAGCAACGCGAAGTACTATCTCACCAAAGCTGAAGATAAAGATGCCTTTCTGACTTGGGCGAATGATAATTACGCCGCGCAGTTGAGCGGTCTAAAACTCGACATTGACGATTCCTCGTATCAAACTATGGTTGGCCCGATAGAAAAGGTGGGCAGCTTCGCACAGGTGATGATGTGGGTTGTTATCGCCGCATCGGCACTGATTATCACGCTGATTGTGGTCATCAACGTCAAAGAGCGCCGCTATGAGATGGGGGTGTTGCTGTCGCTGGGGGCGAAACGCGCCAGCATCGTAGGGCAAATCTGTTGCGAGCTAGTGATTGCTGGGACTATCGGTTTTCTGCTGTCGTTGGGCACTAGCCAACTGGTAGCGAATCAGGTGGGGGAGTCGTTGCTGGCCGGGCAGGTGGCGCAGGCGGAAACCACCACCACTACGGACGTCTCCACCGGTTTCACTTCACCGATGGGTAACGGTGCTTTTCCCCAAACGACACGCTTCGGGCAGCAAACTGCGGTAGTTACTGATGCGAAACCCATCACTGAAATCGACGTTTCAGCGGGTACGCGGGAGTATCTGATGTTGTTCGGTCTGGGCTACGGGGTGCTGCTGGCGAGCCTAATCCTGCCCACGGTGAACATACTGCGGTATCAACCAAAGACCATTCTGACCGGCAAAGAGTAAGGGGAGTAGGGATAAAAATGAATACGTTACAAGTCATAGACTTAGTTCACACCTACAACGACAATCGCAGTGCTGTGCAAGTGCTAAAAGGCGTAAACGCTGAGTTTGAGCCGGGGAAAATCTACGCCATAGTTGGCGAGAGCGGCTCGGGCAAAACCACCCTAATCTCGCTCATCTCGGCGCTGGATAGGGTACAACAAGGGGATATTCGATACGGCGACAAGTCCATCAAAGAGATTGGCGAAACCACTTTTCGCCTGAAATACGTCAACATCGTGTTTCAGGCGTTCAACCTCATCAAATACATGAGCGCCCGCGAAAATGTGGAGGTAACCCTAGATTTCTCCGGCTACGGCAAGGATGGCAAAGCGCGCGCCTACGAACTGTTGGAACACGTAGGTATAGCGCGCGAAGCGGCGAATCGCCTTGTGCAGCGCCTATCCGGCGGTGAGCAGCAGCGGGTAGCAATCGCGCGGGCGATGGCCGGGAACGTCCCTATCGTGGTGGCGGATGAACCCACCGGCAACCTAGACGAGGACACCACCGAAAAAGTGCTCCAGCTTTTCCGCGAGCTAGCCGACGCCGGGAAAATCGTCATCATCGTAACCCACTCCCGAAAAGTAGCGAAAGAAGCAAACGCCACCCTCCTAAGAATGAAAAACGGCCTACTTCTAGCCGCTGCCGATGATAAGCACTGACGCAAAACTGCGGCGCAGTTTTTAGTTACTGCGCTGTCTCGGTGATAGCGGGTTTGTTTTTGCGTGACTCTTGCCATTTGAGAATGTTTCCGGCGATAAGCGCTAGAGCTAAAATCACGGAGATTACAGCCCTGAGGCCGCCGACCATAAAGATGTTCACAACGATAACTGCTGAGCATAAGACCACGACTATTACGAGACGAAAGGTGTCCATAGCTTATTCCCTCTTAAGTTTCGGTTCCGTTGTGTATGACATTGTAGTGGGCAGTTTGGGTTAGCTCAATAGCGCTACTGTGATGCGGCAAGGGGGGATAGCAGTTTTGCTATTTCGGGGGCGCAAGAGTCGGGGAGTTCTAGGGTTTTGGTGCGCGTGGTGTGACCGGAGCGGATTACGATGTCGGAACTGCGGAGTTTTAAGGCTTTGGCCAGCAGTTTTATTACGGCGGTGTTGGCTTTGCCGTCCACGGCGGGGGCGGTGGTGGCTACCACTAGCGCGGGGGTTGGGGTGTCGGGGAGGGGGTAGGCTCCACCCACCTGATTGCGGGAACTGCCAGGTTTCACGCGGATAGTGAGTTTCATGGTTAGAGGCGTCTCAGCACGGCTACGACTTTGCCCATGATGGTGGCTTGGTTGCCGTCGATGGGTTGGTACGCCGGGTTGTGGGGCATCAACCACACCTGACCTTGGGTGCGTTGCAGCGTTTTTACGGTGGCTTCGCCGTCCAGCAGGGCAGCTACGATTTCGCCGTTTTCGGCGGTGGGCTGCTGGCGCACCACTACGTAATCACCGTCACAGATGGCAGCATCAATCATGGAATCGCCGCGCACCCGGAGCGCGAACACGTCACCGGAACCGACTAACTGTGGGGAGAGGGTTAGCGTATCTTCCACATGCTCCTCCGCGAGGATGGGGGAACCGGCGGCGATACGCCCCAACACCGGCACGGCGACGGTTTGCGAATACAGCGCAGCGATGCCTTGGGGCAGGTTAGCTGCGGCACCGGGCAGATGCACCTCCAGCGCGCGCGGGCGACGCGGGTCACGGCGAATGAACCCCTTTGACTCCAGCACTTTCAACTGGTGCGAAACGCTGGAAGAACTGGATAACCCGGCAGCTATCCCGAGTTCGCGCACACTCGGCGGATAACCTTTAGCTTCTACCGCCGCGACGATGGCTCCCAGCACTCGGCGCTGTCTGGAGGTTAGGTCGTCAACGTTAGGCGAAGAATCGGGTGGAGGGGTGTTGGATGGTTTGCTCACGGACTCATCTTAGCGCAATCATCCCAGATTAATCAAACATACGTTCGAGGTGTCGCGCCAATGTTCGGGCTAATTTTCCTTGTCAAATACGGATACAAAAATGTCAGTGGCGAATGCTTAACTAGAACCAACTCAAGGAGAGCGGAAATCGAACAACTGTTTGCTTTCGTCGCCACACTGTATTAGTATGGTTGAATCGAACAGGCGTTCGAGCAAAACTTTCACTGGTGGCAACACGAGAACTAAAGGAGAACATCATGAACCAGCTAGCTGATTCAACACTGGTAAACGAGGTTTCCCGGAGTCTATTCCCATATCCGGTCAAACCCACCCCCACTCGGGCGCGAGTGCGCCGCAGGCCGCACGGGGTGGTCTGCGCTGGCAGCACCCCCGCCGCTAGCGCCGAGCTAGCCCCCAAAGCCGAGCAGGGCAGCGATGCCATATTCGCAGATAAGCGCTTAGCGTTAGCGTTCTGGCTCACTATAGCCGTCGGCTTCGCAGTCATCGTCTGGCAGTTGGTGCTAGAGTTCCAAGCCCCGCCTACGCCCCCAGTGCTGTTACCGTGGGCGCGCTGACCGGAACGCCCAGCAATAAATCCAGCGCTCCAACCAGCGACCAAAATAGCGATTTTGGCGTGTCGGATATGGAAATCCAGCATTGGTTCAGATAGGTGTGTATTCTCTATATGTAGTAGTTACGACCCTGTGGTTCATCTACAGGTTGTGGTTACAGGTAATTACGTCGTGATTAGGCGTAACGCTGATATGACGCGGTGAACGGCGTTAAAACGAGTCTCAAGTGAGGAGGAGTGAGGCATGTTCTGCCCATATTGCCATCACACCGACTCGCGTGTGCTCGACTCCCGAGTGTCGGATGATGGGACTGTGATTCGGCGGCGGCGGCAATGCCCGGAGTGTGAAAAACGTTTCACCACTGTGGAGCAGATGCAACTCGTGGTCGTCAAAAGAAGCGGCACGATAGAACCGTTCAGCCGCGAGAAGCTGATACGCGGCGTGCGCAACGCCTGTAAAGGCCGTCCAGTTTCAGACGACGACCTAGCCCGGCTGGGGCAACAGGTCGAGGACACGCTACGCGGCTCCGGTGTCTGTGAGATACCCAGCGAGGACATCGGCGTCGCCGTGCTGGGCCCACTGGAAGAACTAGACCCGGTGGCGTACCTCAGATTCGCCAGCGTATATCTGCATTGGCAGAACGCTGACGATTTCTATACCGAAATCGTCCGGTTGCGTGATAACGCGCCGGTCCACTAACAAACACGCGATAAATGCGCAAAGGAAGCCATTATGAGTACAACTGTCGTGTCACCCGCTCGCAACTCGAAATCGGGTAATGGCAAGGCGAAAGGGTTGCATGTCGAGCGGGTGTTCACCACGCCTGGGGTGCATCCTTACGACGAGGTGACGTGGGAGCGCCGCGATGTGGTGCAGACCAACTGGAAAACCGGCGAGACTGTCTTTGAGCAGTCCGGGGTGGAGTTTCCGGAGTTTTGGTCGCTCAACGCCTCCACTATCGTCACCACGAAGTACTTCCGGGGTGCGGTGGGCTCCCCCCAGCGCGAGTACAGCCTGCGCCAAATCATTGACCGCGTAGTGGGAACGTATGTAAAGTTCGGCCAGCTGGAGGGCTATTTCGCTAGCCAATCAGATGCTGACGTGTTCGGGCTGGAACTCACTTGGCTGTTGCTGCATCAGTATTTCAGCTTCAACTCTCCGGTGTGGTTCAACGTCGGCACCGATTCGCCGCAGCAGGTGAGTGCGTGCTTCATCCTCTCGGTGGACGATTCTATGGAGTCGATTCTGAGTTGGTATCACGACGAGGGCATCATCTTCAAGGGTGGCTCGGGAGCCGGGGTCAACATCTCGCGTATCCGTTCCTCCAACGAGTTGTTGCGCAGTTCCGGCGGCACCGCCAGCGGCCCGGTGAGTTTCATGCGCGGCGCGGATGCTTCCGCAGGCACCATCAAATCGGGCGGTGCCACTAGGCGCGCCGCCAAGATGGTGGTGCTGGACATCGACCACCCCGACATCGTGGAGTTCATTGAGACGAAAGCCCGCGAGGAGGACAAAATACGAGCCCTGAAAGCGGCGGGCTTCGACATGGAGGTGGGCGGCAAAGACATCATCAGCGTGCAGTATCAAAACGCCAACAACTCGGTGCGCGTTTCTGACGAATTCATGCACGCCGTAGTGGATGGCAAAAAGTTTGCTCTCAGAGGCCGTTTAGACGGCGCGCCGATCACGGAAATGGAAGCCCGAGAACTGTGGCACAAGCTCGCCACCGCCGCTTGGGAGTGCGCCGACCCAGGGGTGCAGTACGACGACACCATCAACTCGTGGCACACCATACCGGCGGCGGGGCGTATCACCGCTTCCAACCCGTGCAGCGAATACATGAGCATCGACAACAGTTCCTGCAACCTAGCCAGCCTCAACCTGATGAAGTTTTTGCGGGAGGATTCCACTTTTGACACGGAACTGTTCATCAAAGCCGTGGAGTTGGTCATCACCGCTATGGACATCTCGGTGAGCTTTGGGGATTTCCCGACAGAACTCATCGCCGCCAACACCCGTAAATACCGCCAACTGGGCATCGGTTACGCCAACCTCGGCGCGCTGTTGATGGCCACCGGCAAGGGTTACGATTCCGAAACTGGGCGCTCGCTGGCGGCAGCCATCACTTCGCTGATGACCGGCACTGCGTATCGCCGGAGTGCCGAGTTGGCCGGGGTGCTGAGCAGCTACGACGGTTACGCCCCGAACGCCGCCGCACAGCAGCGGGTGATTCGGCGTCACCAGAGCGCCAACGATGACATCCGTACTCACAACCATGTTGACGCTACGATACGGGATGCCGCCGCCGCGCAGTGGGGCAAAGCCGTCACGCTGGGGGCGAAAGCTGGATTCCGTAACGCCCAAGCGTCGGTGTTGGCACCCACGGGCACCATCGGATTCATGATGGACTGCGACACCACCGGCATCGAACCCGACTTCTCGCTGGTGAAGTTTAAGAAGATGGTGGGCGGCACTTCGATGCAGATTGTCAACGGCACGGTGCCGTTGGCGCTAGCCAACTTGGGTTACCCCGAACATGAAGTGAGCGAAATCATAGATTTCATCAGCGAGCACGGCAATGTGGTCGGCGCGCCTTGGTTGCGGGAAGAGCATTACGAGGTGTTCGACACCGCGATGGGGGTGCGCTCCATCGCCCCGATGGGGCATGTGCGCATGATGGCTGCGGTGCAACCGTTCATCTCGGGCGCAATCTCTAAAACGGTGAACCTGCCCGAATCCGCCACCATTGAGGACATCGCCGATGTCTACATGGAGGGCTGGAAGTTGGGGCTGAAAGCCATTGCGGTCTACCGCGACAACTGCAAAGCGTCCCAACCGCTCAGCGTATCGAAGAACGCTAAGAAGTCGGAGGGTGCCGAGACCGCCGCACCGCAACCGGAGGTGCGTATCGAATACCGCCCCCGCAGGCGGCGGTTGCCGAAGTCGCGCAGTTCCCGTACCACCAGTTTCTCGGTGGCCGGTGCCGAGGGTTACATGACTTCCGGAGCCTACGAGGATGGTCGTTTAGGTGAGGTGTTCCTGAAACTGGGCAAGCAGGGTTCCACCCTCTCCGGCGTGATGGATGCGTTCTCTATAGCGGTGTCTATCGGGTTGCAATACGGAGTGCCGTTGGAGAGTTTCGTACAGAAGTTCACTAACCTCAAGTTCGAGCCCGCAGGCATGACTGACGACCCGGACATCAGGATTGCGCAGTCGATTATGGACTACATCTTCCGGCGTTTGGCACTTGACTACTTAAGTTTCGACGAGCGGGGCGAGTTGGGCATCTACTCCGCTGCCGAACGGGCGCGCTACGTGGCGACCGGCTCCTACATCTCTGAGGAGGAGGAAGTGGAGTTGCCGGAGAGTGAGCGGCTGAAAAACGACGCTGGGGATAACATCCGGGTGGATCACTCCGGGGCAAATCAGCCCTCGCTGATTCCCGCGCCGCCGCTTAGAGTGGCCAGCATGTCCCCAGCTTCGCCCACCGCGCACACTTCAGCAGAACTGCTGGAGGCGATTACAGGGCGCGAGGTTGACGCTCCGCTCTGCTTCACCTGCGGCACCAAGATGCGCCCCTCCGGTTCCTGCTACGTCTGCGAGGGTTGCGGCTCCACGTCAGGGTGTTCATAATTGGTAAGTATCAGGTGCAATGTGGCGGTGGTGTTTCACAATTCTTAAATGAGAGGGGGAACTGATGAGCAGCGACGAGCAGTATCAGCCCCAAGGACAACGCCCAGAGATGGAGCTTCCGGCTGCTCAACCAAACAACGAATATGGCGCGCCCTATCAGCCCCAAGGGCAGTATCCGGTATCCCCACAAGGGCAGTATCCGGTGTCCGAATCTGCGGCTTCCCAACCAAACCCCGGATACGGTGCGCCGTATCAGCCGAGCGCTGCCCCGTATTCACTCAACCCCACCCCGACGCCCCCAAGTGCTGCGCCGTATCAAATGCCTGCGGCACCGTATCCCCCCAGCCCTAACCCGTATCAAATGGGGGGCACTGCGAGTCAAGGGGGAGCGGGCGCACCTTATCCGGTTGGCGCTCCGTATCAGGTTGCCCCCAGCCCGTATCAGGCCAACCCTAACCCGTATTATGCGGGTTATCCGCCGCAGCAACCGGGCGGCGCACCTTTGGCGCTGACTTTCAATGTCTGGGCGAAAACCCTAATGGATGAGAGTTTGCGCAAAGGGCTGCGCAGTGTGGGCGTGGTCACAATTATCTGCGCGGTGCTGACGCTCGGAGCCGGGATCATGACCGAGAACTATTTCGCCCTTATCGATGTGGCAATCCTTTTAGGGTTGGGTCTTGGGTCTTGGTTGGCGATAAACCGAGCATGTGCCGTCATCCTCTTGGCCTACAGCATCATCAATACGATTTACATCTTTGCCGCAGTGGGCACGTTTGGTGGTTGGTTTGTGCTACTGGCAGGCGGTATCGCGGTGATGGAGACTTTCAAGGCTCATAAGGCTTGGGATGCTTACAAAGCTGCCAACGGGATTGTCGCGTAATCGTTCCGGAAATTGCATATTTGGCGAACCGATTTACGCATTTAGCGAGCGCCGCTGCCCCACTTCGGGGTAGCGTTATAGCTATGGCTAAAACCGTATCGAAACTCTCAAAAACTGAGATTGCCAAGATTGACGCTTGGTGGCGGGCGTGCAACTATCTGACGGTAGGTCAGATTTATCTGCAGGACAACCCGCTGTTGAAACGCCCGTTGGTTGCTGATGATATCAAGCCTCGTCTGTTGGGGCACTGGGGAACGTCGGCTGGTCTGGGGTTCATCTATGCGCATCTGAACCGTCTCATCCGCGAAACCGGTCAGGATTGCATCTACATCGCTGGCCCCGGTCACGGCGGCCCGGCGTTGGTGGCCGCTGGTTATTTGGAGGGCTACTACACCGAGTGCTTCCCGCGCGTCACTCAGGACGAGGACGGCTTGAAGCTGATGTTCCGGCAGTTCTCTGCGCCCGGCGGCATCCCTAGTCACGCCTCTGTCACCACCCCTGGTTCCATCCATGAGGGCGGCGAACTGGGGTACGCGATGAGCCACGCTTTCGGCGCAGCGTTCGATAACCCCGACCTGTTGGTGGTCGCGGTCGTCGGCGACGGCGAAGCGGAGACCGGCCCGCTGGAGGGCGGCTGGAAAGGTATCAGTTTCCTAAACCCAGTGCATGATGGTGCCGTATTGCCGATTCTGCACTTAAACGGTGCCAAAATTGCTGGGCCTACGGTGTTGGCGCGCAAAGACCCGGAGGAAGTGCAAAGCCTCTTTGAGGGTCACGGCTATGAGGTGCTGTGGGTGGAAGGTGATGACCTGCCGTGGATGCACGAGCGGTTCGCTAACACCTTGTCATACGCTTGGAGCCGTATTAAAGAGATTCAAGACGAAGCTCGCAGCGACCCCGATTTTGATTTCTCTGACATCGCGTGGCCGATGATTATTCTGCGTTCCCCGAAAGGCTGGACTGGCCCGAAAGTGGTGGACGGCGAGGTCGTCGAGGGCACTTGGCGGGCGCATCAGGTGCCGTTGTCCGGGGTGAAAGAGAGCCCGGAGCATCTGGCATTGTTGGAGGAGTGGATGCGCAGTTATCGTATCGACGAACTGTTCCAAGCAGACGGCAGCCCCACCGAGTTGGTGCGGGCGAACAACCCCGAGGGTGCCAAGCGGATGAGCGCTACGCCGCACGCCAACGGCGGTTTGGTTACAAAAGACCTAGACATGCCCGATTTCCGGCAGTATGCCATCGAGGTTACTCCGGAAACTCGCGGTACGATACGCTTCGAATCCACCCGCAAGTTGGGCGAGATGATGCGGGATTTGTACGTAAAGAACCCCACCAACTTCCGGCTGTTCTGCCCGGATGAGACGAACTCTAACCGGCTGGGGGCCGTATTTGAGGTGTCCGACCGGACGTTCATGGAGCCGACAAACGCCATCGACGTGCAGATTGGCCCGAATGGACGCGTGATGGAGGTGCTGAGCGAGCACAACTGCCACGGTTGGTTGGATGGTTATACGCTGACGGGTCGCCACGGCATGTTTGCTACGTATGAGGCGTTTGCGATGGTGAGCGCGTCCATGACGATGCAGCAGGCGAAGTGGTTGGAGGAGGCGGAGCATCTGAGTTGGCGCGCTCCTGTGCCCTCCACCAACATTCTGCTGTCCAGCACCTGTTGGCGCAATGACCATAACGGGTTCTCACACCAGTCTCCGATGCTGCTGCAGGTGGTGCTGAACCTGCGCGGTGACGTGTCGCGTATCTATCTGCCGCCGGACGCTAACTGTTTGGTGCAGGTCGCCGACCACTGCTTCCGTAACCGCGGCTGCGTGAATCTGATTGTGCAGGATAAACAGCCCCAGTTCCAGTGGCTGTGCATCGAGGAAGCCATCGAGCATTGCACTCGTGGCTACGGCATTTGGGATTGGGCGGGCACGCCTGACCTAGGCAAGAAGAAGCCGGACATCGTGATAGCAAGTGCAGGCGATGTGGTGACGATGGAAGCCGTTGCGGCTGCCGAGATTCTTAGGGAGCGGCTGCCGGAGCTAAAGGTGCGTTTCGTGAACGTGGTCGATTTGATGACGCTGTATCGTCCGAAAGACCACCCGCACGGCATGAGCGAGAAAGCGTTCGTTGACATGTTCACCGAAGACGTGGATGTGGTGTTCGCGTTCCACGGCTACCCGGGTGCCGTACATCAGTTGGTGCATGGCCGCCCCGATGCTGACCGTTTCCGCGCCCGCGGTTTCGTGGAGCAGGGCACCACCACCACCCCGTTCGATATGGTGGTACGCAACAAGGTAGACCGCTATCACCTAGTGATGGACTGCATCAACAACGCCCACAGCCTCCCCAAAGGTGCCCACGAGCTCTACCAGTACTGCGAAAAGATGCTAGCCAAACACTCCGAGTACATCGTGGAGTACCTCCAAGACATGCCCGAAGTAGTCGAATGGAAACTCTCCGACTAGCCGCAATCAACCGGCTCGCAGCTCGCTGAGCTGGCGCACGGCGTAACTTTGACGCGGTACCGTAACATTCCAATGATGTTACGGTACCGCGTCATTTATACGTATGCGGCGCGAATGTGTACACTTTAGGCATGTCTACTGTTGCAATAAGTGCGCAAACTACGATGCTGGGGTTGCGTGAGCTACGAGCCAACCTTTCCGATTATGTTTCTAAAGTAAAGGATGGTCGGACGTATACCTTGACCGAACATGGCAAACCGGTTGCGCGGTTAATTCCAGTCGCCGGGCGCTCCGCGTATGAACGCCTTGTTGCGCAAGGTGTTATTCAGCCGGGGGTTAAAAGCAACACCGTTTTAGAAACGCCGATAGCTATAAATGGGATTGTTACCGACCTCATCAATGAGCAGCGCAGATGATTGGCTATTTTGATACGTCGGCAGTGGTGCCGCTGGTCATTGCAGAGGATAGCAGTGCCCGCTGTGCGCAAGTGTGGCAGGAATGCGACGTGAGGGTTTCTTCGGTGATTGTTGTCGCGGAAGCTCATGCGGCGCTAGCTATGGCGTTGCGCTTGGGACGCTTGAGCATTGCGCAGCACCGCGAGGCCGTGAAGTTGTTGAATTGTCGAATCGCGGAGTTGGATCTCGTAATCGTCAATCGTGAAATTGTTGATAAGGCGGCTGCTTTGACGGTGCAGTATGCATTGCGCGGCTACGATGCCGTGCATGCTGCTTCTGTGTTAGCCCTAGCGGATGCCACCGCCGTGGGGATTTCCGGTGATCAAGCACTGCTCGCCGCGCTCAAACAGTTAGGCATAGCAACCGTTGATACCAACAGCTCCCGCTGAATGGTGCTGGTGGTGTGCGCGGCGGAGACTAACAGCACATACGCCATAGCCCCAGTGTGCCACATTTGGGCACCTGAAACGTGAGACACGGGCAGCCACAGTGAGATTTTCGTAGCCAACAACCCGGGTGACTCTGCTTGTAGCGGCTAACTTGTCGCGAACTGTCCTAGCGCAAAACGCGCTCAGCAGCAACCCTAATTCACTCGCCCCAACTATGTCTTTCGGAAGTTTCCTGATCTCCAAATAATGCAGCGCCAGCGGTTGAGTCCATACTTTTTACAATCTGCGGATAACTCTCTTGAA